>CAYROW010000008.1:20195-25593 GCA_964425965.1 uncultured Gammaproteobacteria bacterium | reverse complement strand
CTCCTCGAATTTTACGGTGAAACATGCCCGCACTGCGTAGAAATGAAGCCAATGGTGGAGAAGATCGAGAAAGATCTTGGGATTTCAATTGAGAAGATCGAGGTTTGGAATAACGAGGCAAACGCGAAGCGCATGGAGGAAATCGACAAAGGGCTTTGTGGCGGCGTGCCGTTTTTTTACAACACGGAAACGAAAGGATTTATTTGTGGCGCGAGCGAGGAGGCAACGGTGACGGCATGGGCAAAAGGAGAAAAAGCTGAAGGGATTGGATACGCTGCGTAAGTATGCGATTTGCGATCGTTGGTGTCGCGATCGTTCTCCTTGGTGCAGGATGCGCTGATGATTTTGTTTCGCGAGTACAAACAACAACTGATGCGGTAAAAACAAAAGCCGCAGAAATTTCTGCGACCTTTGAAAAGGCAAAAGCCATTTACGATATTTTGTATCCGGCACCTACTCCATCCGCTCAACCCAGCGAGGATCAACCGCAACCTGCAACTGAAGAAAGTACTTCTTTCCCGTCACAGCCTCCAGTTCCCGACGCGTCGACTGACCAATCTCTTTAATACCTCGTCCGCCTGCGCCAATAATCATTGGCTTATAGCGTTCAGAGTGCGTGTAAATGGTTGCGTCAACAAATACCGTGCCGTTGTCTTGAATGTCGAGGCTGTTCACCTCAACATGTGTGGAGTATGGAACTTCTTCGCGCAAACGGAGAAAAAGTTTTTCGCGAATTAATTCTGCGAGCCATTCTTCGTTTCCCATGCTTGTTAACTGGAATTCTGGGTAAAGGAATTCGCCTTCAGGCATTTGTTCCCAGATCCATTTTTCCAGAAGGTCAGTATTCTTTGCGGTCATTGCAGAAATTTCCACGTACGCATCGAACTTGCTCCCAAGGTCACGGTAATAGTCGATGAAGTTTTTGCTTGCCTTGTCGTCAATTTTGTTAATGACAAGAAGCTTTGGAATGGTAATTTTTTCAACAAGACGAAACGCTTGCTTTTCCTCGTCGCCAATTGGGCGAGTAGGGTCGACGACGTACAAGACCGCGTTCACATCGCGGAGCGAATCCCTGGCATACGCATTAAGCTTGTTGGTAAGCGTATCGCGAGCCTTCTGCATGATTCCTGGAGTGTCCACAAAAACAACTTGCCCTTGCTGGCGGGTGATGATGCCCTGAATAGGCCTGCGCGTGGTTTGCGGCTTTGGTGTGGTAATTGCGACTTTTGTGCCGACAAGTGTGTTAATCAGCGTGGATTTTCCAACGTTACTACGCCCGACAATCGCAACCATTCCTGACTTTGCCATACATTTAGGTGGTCATCGGCCCATTGGCCGAAAGAATAATACGCAGAGCTTAGCGGAAAAAACCGATTTGGTCAATCTACGCCGTTTTCAAAACAAGCGCCGTTACCAACTCCACGTGCGGGGTGTGAGGGAACATATCGACGGCGCGGATGTTGTCGACGTCGTAGTATTTGGAGAGTTCTACCATTTCGCGGGCAAAGTTTTTGTAGTTGCAAGAGACGTAGACGATGCGTGCAGGCTTTGCGGCAATAACGTCGGCGAGCGCCTTATCATGCATGCCGGACCGTGGCGGGTCGAGAATGACGACGTCGGCGCCAAGCTTCATCCAATCGAAGTCCTCGGTTTTGGCATCGTGGAAGTCGACGTTTACATTGTTCAGCTCTGCATTGATGCGCGCATCACGAATTGCGTCAGCGACAAGTTCGACGCCGATAGTCTTCTTCGCATCGTCGGCCATGGCAACAGCAAAGAAACCGGTGCCGCAGTAAAGGTCGAGAAGTGTTTTACCGGTAAGGTCGCCAGCAAAATCGCGAACGGTCGAGAGGAGCATTGGTGCGGCGTATGAGTTTGTTTGGAAGAATGCGTTTGGCGAAATACGGAACTTCACGCCGTCGATGTTTTCGTTTATGGCGCCAGGGCCGTCAATGACGCGAAGATCGTCGCCGAATGAAACATCAGAGATGGTGTGATTCACTGACCACACAACGGTTGTTGCGCCAGCGTGCTTTGCGAGATTCGCGAGTGCCGACTCGATTGTTGCTTTGTCGTCGTTGAAATCGACTGTTGTTAAAGCGTTCCCTTCGCCAGACTGCGATTCGCCGTTTGGTGCGCTGGTGACGATAATGATCATTGTCTCTCCGATGCTCGATGATCGAATCACGGCGTATCGAAGTGTGCCGATGTTTGATTTGCGATCAAAAAATGACAATCCCGATGTCGCACTCCATGATCGGACGGTGTGAAAAAGTTCCTCAATTTTTTCGTCACCAAGGAAACAGGTGTGGTCGTCAATCACGCGCCACCATTTTCCCTTTTCGCGAAGCCCGACCTCGCCTTTAAAGCTGATAACGAAATCCATGCGATTGCGGTAGTGCGATGTTTTTGGTGATGGGAAAATATCTTCAACTTGAAGATCGAGCTTTTTTAATGCAAATGAGCCGTTAATATCGGAAAGTTTTTGCTGAAGTTGTTTCTCGTATGGGATGTGGCTCCATCCGCATGAACCGCAGACATCGGGTTTTGGGCACAGTAGGGAAGTGTTGGACATAGTGATTTTGGTGTTGGGGAATGTCTAAGAAATGGCGAGCCCCGACTCGGTGATAGTATCGCAGAGTCGGGGGCGGCGTGGTGGGGACTGATTACGTCCTGAGGAACCCGATGTCGGTGGCGGATGCTGCGCGAATCGCCAAAAGGAATTCGGCGGGGACGTTGCTGTCCCACCGTTTGGCGTCCATCGCGTCGGCCACCTCGAGTATTGCTCGTCCGAACTCCTCAGCTTCGCCGTCATCCCAGATCGGAGGACGAGCGAGATCTCTCGCGTGTTCCAGCCATGCGATCATCCTAGCCTCGGTGTAGACGTCGTATTTGATGTCTGCTGCCAGATCGCGGAGGATTTGGAGGATGTCATCGTTGGTGAGGGAGTCGGCTGAAGGTTCCGGGCGCCGAACCTCTTGGATGATTATCACCACGAGGTTGATGATTACGACGAGCGCCATCAGCGACCAAAACATCTCGATGTTGCGGGTGGAGAACGACGTGTCGACGGGGGAGGAGTCGGAGTGAGCAAAGAGCAGGTGGACCATGAGTGCCTCAGAGCGATGCGATTCTAGCAGTTTTTCATGAAAATCGCAACCGATGAATACAACCGTTGGTCTCACCCAATTTTTGCGAAGATCTGCAATTTCTGGCATACTCTTGGCGCATGATCGTCATTGCGCACAATATTCGGAGCCTGCATAACGTTGGGAGCATTCTTCGGAATGCGGCAGCGTTTGGCGTAGAAAAAGTGTTCTTGACGGGCATTACTGGTACACCGCCACGAAAAGAGATTGCGAAAGTGTCTCTTGGTGCCGAGGATTTAGTTCCGTGGGAAGCCGGCGAGATCCGTTCTGTCATCGACGGGCTGAAGGCTGAGGGATATGCTGTTTGGGGTTTGGAGACGGGGGAGGGTGCCGTTCAAATAGGCAGTAGGGAGTGGGTAGTAGGCAGTGGTCGGATCGCGCTCGTTCTCGGAAGTGAGGTTGAGGGAATCGATGCAGAGACTCTGAAGATACTCGATGGCATTGTGGAAATTCCCATGATGAAAAAGCGATCATTGAATGTTTCCGTCGCGTCAGGTGTGGCGATGTATGCTATGGTGGTCGACCGATCCTAAATTTTGCGTCTGTAGCTTAGCTGGATAAAGCGCCTCCCTCCGAAGGAGGAGATCGTGCGTTCGAATCGCGCCAGACGCACCAGAATATTTCCTATGCTTCCAACATTATCAGTCGTGATCCCTACAAAAAATGAGGAACGATATTTGCCGACCGTGCTTGAGGCGATTCGTCGGCAATCTTTTCAGCCTTTGGAGGTGATTGTTTCTGACGCGTTTTCAACGGACGGCACGCGTGAAGTCGCTAAGCGTGCAGGAGCAACGGTTGTTGATGGCGGGTTACCAAGCACTGGACGGAACCGCGGTGCGGCTGTTGCAACGGGTGAGAATATTTTCTTTTTAGATGCCGATGTGATCATTGACGATGATCATTTTTTTGAACATGCGGTTGCGGAGTTCGTGCGGCGCGATTTAGGTATCGCAACGTGTAACCTCGGGGTGATTGGTGGCAACACCTATGATATTCTCGTACATTACTTTTACAATTTTTATGCACGACTCCTTGGATCGTGGCATCCACACGCGCCAGGATTTTGTATTCTCGTAAAACGAAGTGTTCATGAGCGCATTAGTGGGTTCGATGAATCGATTATGTTTTGCGAAGATCACGAATACGCAGGCCGTGCGACCGATGCAAGCTCATTCGGATTTTTGGATAGCGTCAAGATTTTTGTGACAACGCGACGACAGGAGCGCGACGGACGGTGGAGTATGGGAATAAAATATGTTCTCGCGGAAATGCATTTAATGTTCCTTGGTCCTATTCGTGGCGATAAGTTTAAATACGGTTTCGGCTACGACGAGAAGAAATAAACAGTGAAGGCCCTGCCGATATTGCTCGGCAGGGCCTTTCGTTCACGGTGCTTGCATTGCGAGGATCACGTCCTTCGCCACGGCGAGTGCGCCTCTCGTGTGTAGTACGCTTTTCGGGGAGCTGCATTCTGGTCTGATGCTCGTCCAGATCGGTGTCCATGCGAGACCATAGAGCTCGTTGAACTTCCTTACTCCCGCAAGAAACCGATCCTCGTCTTTGTCACGTGGAATCGTGATGCGTGAAGCTTTTGGTGCCCCGCACTTTACCTGAATGCAGGCTCCGATGTTTCCGTACGCACAGAGGAGATCGATTTTGTAATCGACGTCCTCAATGACGTCGGGTAGCGCGCAAACGGCTCCGTGCCTGCCGAGTGCTGCAGCGAGTCGTGTGACCGCCATGGCTCCAAGCACTCCGGTGTGGACATGCTCATTTGCATGCTGCGTGAGCGCCTTTCGGTCAGTTTGCGAAATTTCCGTCAGAGCGGCGATGAGCCGGCTTTGTCCGAGCGACCCAATGTATGACCGCTGATGCCGAAGCTCGATGGAGTCCCAGAGTCCGTCGCCGATGACGGCGAAGTACACACCGGTGACGGCGTTGAAGACGGGGTTGTTGTCTCCGTACGTTTTACGCGCGGAGGCATCGATGTACTCCGGCCATTCGCTGAGCGTTGCGCTGTTGAGATTGCGAGGCGCAAGCGTGAGCAGGAGCTCTGCGTACTCTGCCTCAAGGTTCAGGATCTCTGCGAAGTCGCCTGGTACTTCGGTTGGTTCGTCGGGGACGACCAACCGAACGCGTGTGCTGTCGGTCATGTCGCCCTCCTGATGTGATTGGGCTCGCGGATATTAGCGGAAAAATGCGGTTTTGTCAATGTAAAAACGCCGAAGGCCCCAGCGCGTTGCGTCGCG
>CAYROW010000008.1:14744-20095 GCA_964425965.1 uncultured Gammaproteobacteria bacterium | reverse complement strand
AGTTGTGCCGTTCACGGCCGGGGGAGGATGAATCCGCTGCCGGCGAGGACGAGGATGGTCAGCAGGAACCATTGGATCCCCTCGGCCGTGGTTGTTGCGGTTTTGTGCCACATCGATTCTTTTCGCTCGAACCGATAGAGGAGGTCTGAGAAAATTGCGTACGCCCCGATGAGCATCGCGATCGCGGTGACTTGGACACCGGTGACGGTGTTCGGGAACGTATTCGGGATGAGTTGCATCACGAAGAGTAGGAGCACGAACAGGCTCGCAAGTCGTAGACCGATCGAGAACTCGTCCAGGAAGACCTGTTTCAGGAACGAGAGCCGTGGCCGGGTCGCTCGCGTCACCATCGCGAGGCCCTCGAGGACGCCGAAGATGACGGGAAATTCGCGCATCTCGGTTCCGTACCAGATGAGCCACGACAGGAGCGCGTTCGAAACGAGCACGAGGAGCGAGCGGGTGATGACGGTCATGTGGCGTGAGCCTCCGGGGGCAATGTAGCGGAAAAATGGGCGTGCTACAATGTTCCCGTATGTCGCGCCCAATTCCTGTTGAGGTTGTGCCGTCGCACGTGCATTTGTCTGAAGCGCATCATCGCGTGCTCTTTGGTGATGGCCACATGGGAACAGTTCAGCATGAGCTGTCGCAAATGGGTCAGTTTGCGTATGAAGAGACGGTGGAGGTGATTGGGCAAGATGGGCAAGGGATCACGTTGCGTGTTCTTGGGCCTCACCGAAAATCAACCCAGGTCGAGCTGACGCCAACCGAGGCTCGTCTGTTAGGAATCGATGCACCGCTCGCAAAGTCTGGTGATCTTGCCAATGCGCAATCGTGCACCCTGAAAACAGTACACGGCGCTATCGAGGTAAAGGCTGCGGTGATTGTTCCGCAGTGCCACTTGCACCTTTCTGATGTCGAGGCAACCGGTCTTCGATTATCAAACGGCGCAATTGTTCGCGTTGATGTTGTTGGTGATGTTGCGCGAGTCATTGAAAACGTTGTTGTTCGTGTTCATCCAACGTATCGCGCTCGGCTTCACATCCATTCTGACGTTGCTCGCGACATGTGGTTGCATTCTGGTTCACACGTTCGCGTTCGAGATATTCAAGGATAGTATGCGAAATCGATTTTCTTTTGTTTCAATCGCGTTGCTAGCTGCGGCAACTGCCTACGTCCTACTGCCTACTCCCTCCCTCCATGCTTCCTCCGTCGATCTTGCTCTTGATGCAAACAACATTTCATTTTCCACAGATACGCTGTACGTCGGCGACAGTATTCGTCTGTATGCAAGAGTACGAAATGTTGGTGATGTCGATGCGACGGCGTATGTTTTGTTTTATCAGGGCGGGATGGTGATTGGACAATCGCAGCCGGTATCGCTTCGCGCAAGTGGAAACCCAGACGACGTGTTTGTTGATTTCACCGTGCCGGACGGAACGTTTAATATTCGTGCGGTGTTGCAGGGCTCGGCTCCACAAGACACGAACCCTGGGAATGATTCGGCGATTACCCCGCTGTTTACACCAATTGCTGACACTGACCGCGACGGTGTGACTGACGAAACAGACAATTGCGTTCACAATGCGAATGCAGATCAGCTCGACACGGATCACGACGGCATAGGGAATGTGTGCGATAGCGACGACGACGGTGACGGAGTGAGTGATACAAGCGACACTGCACCTCTCGACGCCACGGTAAGCGAAGCGCCTGCGCCAAAGGTTGTGGCAGCTCCTGTGCCAGTTGTTGCTGCGTCGCCGACATCGGCAGCAACCACGTCTTCATCGTCCGCATCGACAGCTCAGGCCGCAGAACAAACTTCAGCTCCACGGACAAATGCAAACACGGGTACGGGTACGGATTCGTCGGCGGCGACATCGACTGAAACTCCTTCTGCCAATGCAGAGTCTGTTGTTGGAGCAACATCAACCTCCAAATTAACGACGTCGCCATTGGCGCGATTTACGTCTAAACAGATTGATTGGCGGACGTACGAATTTACGCTTGCAGAGCAGCCGGCAGACGGTGTGCGATTTAGTTGGGACTTTGGTGATGGTGCAACAAGCGTGCAGCCGCAAATCACCCACGCTTTTTCTGGTCCTGGAACATACACAGTAACGCTTGCTATTGTGAATGCTGACGGCACAACGCTTTCTGATGCACAAACGTACGACGTATCGTTCTTCCACTTAGATAACCCCCAAGTACTTCTCCTTATTGGAGCATTAATTGCGGCGCTGTTCCTGTTTGGCTTTGCATTCATCAAACTTCGACGAACGTATGATTAAAGCGCTCTTCACAAGTAAAGCGGGAAGCATCACGAGCGCTGCGGTGATTATTGGCGGCCTCTCGATGGTGAGCCGATTATTCGGCGCGCTTCGCGATTATATTTTGGCGGGCACGTTCGGTGCCGGCGATACGCTTGATGCATACACGAGTGCGTTTTTGGTGCCGGACATGTTGCTTCAGTTGTTAATTCTTGGAGCGTTGTCTGCGAGTTTCATTCCGATTTTTGCAAAGTATTACGGCCATGACGACGAGAAAGCGTGGAGATTTACCAATATCATCTTGAACGTTTTCGGCGTGCTCTTTGCGGGAGTTGTCGTTGTTGCAATTCTCACGGCGCCGTGGGCAGTCTCGATTATTGCCCCGGGGTACGGCGCAGAAAAAATGGCGCTCACCGTTTCGATGAGCCGAGTCATGTACCTTGCGGAACTCTTCTTTGCTGCCTCGATGGTGTTTGGGTCTGTGTTGCAGGGAACTCGTCGATTCTTTTTGTACGCGCTCGCTCCAATCGTGAATAACATCGGAATTATTGTTGGCGTGATTATTTTTGTACCGATACTCGGTCCAATGGGTTTAGCTTGGGGGAGCGTACTTGGTGCAGCAATGCACGCGCTGCTTCAAGGTATTGGTGTGTATGCCCTTGGGTACAAATATCGCCCAGTGTTTGCTCTTGGTGATCCGGATTTGCGAACAACTGCAGTGCAAATGATTCCGCGCGTGCTTGGTTTGGCGGTGAGCCAAGGAAATTTTGTTGCAATGACCAGTGTGGCAAGTTTGCTTGTTGCAGGTTCAACAACGATGCTTGACTTGGCGTACAACTTGAACTCATTCCCGATTGGGGTGATTGCGATGGCGTACGCTGTTGCGTCGTTTCCGATGCTTTGTGAGCGTGCGGCGGCAAAAGATATGCCAGGGTTTGTTCAAACATTTTCAAACGCCATTCGCCAGGTGTTGCTCTGGATTATTCCTGCGACGATTTCATTTTTACTGCTTCGTGCGCAGTTGGTGCGTCTTGCGTTTGGTGGAAAGAACTTCGACTGGATGAGTACTGTCACAACAGCAGACACGCTTGCGTTGTTTGCAATAAGTTTCGCTGCGCAGGCATTAGTTACTATCCTTGTACGAGCGTTCTTTGCGCTCGAAGATGCGAAGACACCATTTATTGTTGCGATCCTTTCGGCGTTAGTGAACGTTGGTCTTGGACGGTTACTTTCCGTGGAGTTCGGCGTTGTTGGACTGAGTGCCGCGTTTAGTATTTCTGCAATGGTACAGGTGGCATTGTTATGGGCTCTACTGCATCACCGTATTGGTGATTTGGACGAGAAGAGAATCCTTCGAACAACGCTCATGATTTCGATTGCTGCGGTTCTTGCCGGTGTCGTGACGCAAGGAGTGAAATACTCCGTGGTTATGGTTATTCCACTGAAGTCGTACATGAGCGTGTTTCTTCAGACTGCGCTTGCCGGTGGCCTTGGGTTTGTGGCGTATATCCTCCTAGGAGTTCTGTTCCGAAATGACGACATGGTTTCGTTTGCCCGCGGAGTCCGTCGAAAGTTCCTGCGTCAATCAAAGCCAGTTGAAGTTGTTAATCCACTGTAATGTTTCGCTTATGTGTTTTTCTGCGCCAGTGAGTTTTGCGACAAGCGCCGTTCTTGGAGCGGTCGGTGTTGAAACCGTTCGAAACGCTCGACCAAAGAAAAAGTACGTTGCCTTGATTCCGTTTCTCTTTGCAATCCAACAAGCGATTGAGGGCGTGCAATGGCTCCTTGATAAACCAAGCACCTGCAGCCAAGTGTTCGGATATGGGTTTTTGTTCTTTGCGTTTCTCGTCTGGCCCACGTGGGTTCCGTTTGCGGTGTGGTATGCGGAGTCTGTTCCGTGGCGCCGTCGCGTCCTTCGAGTTTTGCTTGGGGTTGGCGTTGCGATTTCTGCATATTTTCTTGCCGTGCTCCTTTCAGAGCCAATGACCGTCGTGACGCGCTCCGCAAGTTTGTATTATGACGTTCACGTTCCGGGATACATCGCCGGTGTTATTGGGTACATCTCAGTCATTCTCGCAAGCTTCTTTGTGTCGTCAGATCGTCGATTGCGATCGTTTGGTTTTGCGATTATGGCATCGGCTGCATTTTCATGGATCGCGTTTTCTTACGCGTTTACATCGGTCTGGTGTTTCTTCTCGGCCGCGTTGAGCGTGTGGCTCTATCGATGGGGAAAGCGGTAATGGTATGCGAGAACGAACGGTGCTTTCTATTTGTGGTGCCGTTGCGGTGTGTTGCGCTGCAATTCTTCTCGTTACCGATTTTACCGTTCTTCGATTCAGGTCATCGATTGTCTCGATTGATGATGCCGACCATGCTCCGGTCGTAATCGTTCTTGGTGCGAAAGTAAAAGCCGATGGGACGCCGTCGGACATTTTGCGTGATCGTTTGCTCGCTGCCATTGATCTGTACCGTGCAGGATCGGTCGATAAAATTCTCGTCAGTGGCGATGACGGGCAAGTCGAATACGACGAGGTGAATGCGATGCGACGGTATTTGCTTGCGGCTGACGTTGATGCGGATGATATTTTTTTGGATCACGCCGGATTCGATACGTATGACAGCATGATTCGTGCAAAGAAAGTGTTTGGCGTCACGAAAGCGATTGTGGTAACGCAGGCGTACCACCTTCCTCGAGCGCTCTATCTTGCAAATGCATTTGGTATTGATGTGCAAGGTGTTGCGGCAGACCGGCAGCATTACGTTGGGATTCTTCGATACGAAGCACGCGAATTGCTTGCAGATGTCAAAGCTGTTATCGACGTGGTGTTTCACGCTTCGCCGCATTTTCTTGGAGAAACAATTGACGTGACTGGTGATGGAAGGACGACGTGGGATGAGGAGTCGAACTCATTTTGAGAATGGGGTTGGGAGGAAAATCGGAAACTGAATCGGCTGGTCGGCTCTCCTCGTTTCCGGAGGGACACGTCGTTTTTTCGCATTTTTTAAACTGTGCAATGTGCCGCGATCTGAATCGGAAATTCAGAAATAATCATTTCGAAATCAAAAATACATCATCGGCAATCG
>CAYROW010000008.1:11676-14644 GCA_964425965.1 uncultured Gammaproteobacteria bacterium | reverse complement strand
TTTTTACAATTGCTTGCATTTTCGATATAACTTATGGGCTACGGAGTTCCCATGCTCGTGCTTCTGTCCCTGGCAGCCTTCCTCGCCGAAGCCTCCGAGATGATTGTCGGTCTCGCGGCCTACGCCTTCCTCGTGCTTCTCTCCCTCTACCTCGCCGGCACCGGTTCCGTCCTCGACGAAGCCTCAGTGCCCCTGGTGGACGAATGAACGACGAATGGGATGATGAACGGACAACGCCTGCAGACGTCATTGGGTGTGTTGTTCTCGTCGTTGTTTTGTCGCTCCCGATCTTTGGGATGCTGACGGTGACGGTACAGATTGTTCGTCAGCTCACCGAATGATGTCGTTCGTCGCTGCCCGCTCCCATGAACGTTGGGAGCGGGCTTCGTGCATTTTTTGGGAATATTCTGTATAAAAGAGATGTTCCTAGGTGTGCAATGAAAATTTCGTTCTCCGAAATGTTTCTGATCGTTCTCGCGGCAATGTTCATTGGCGCGGTGTGCTACGGAGGCTACCTCGCCCTCGAAAAGTGCATCGAGGTCTGGTCGTCGCCCGGCTGGACGTACGTGGTGAAGTGAGTGATGTCGATGTGGGTCGAGCAGGGAAGAAACGTGTGTGATTCAGGGGCACGAATCTCCAGTCAGACGTCACGATCTGAGCGGCTCCCGGCAACGTGCTGGGAGCCGTTGTCCGTTTTCGGAAAGTTCGCTAAACTTTGCTCAACATATTTTTATGCTGACCACCAACGACATTCGTCAGAAGTATCTCGCTTTTTTTGCGAAGCACGGGCATGCGGTTATTCCGTCATCGTCATTGTTGCCGGAAAATGATCCAACAACACTCTTTACTGGTTCAGGAATGCAGCCAATGATTGCGTATTTGCTTGGCGAGAAACACGCCGCAGGAACGCGAATCGCTGATAGTCAGAAATGTTTCCGTTCCGGTGATATCGAGGAAGTTGGCGACAATCGTCATACAACGTTTTTTGAAATGCTCGGCAACTGGAGCTTGGGTGATTATTTTAAACAGGAGCAGATTCCGTGGATGTACGAGTTTTTGACTGGTGAGCTGAAACTCGATCCAAAAAATCTGTACGTAACAGTGTTCCGCGGAAATACTGATATCGGCGTTCTGCGTGACGACGAAGCAATTGCGCTTTGGACAAAATGTTTCGCTGCGTCCGGAATTAATGCAACGGTGATTGAAGATGCGGAAACGAATGGTTTGCAAGGCGGGAGAATTTTTACCTATCCAGAAAAGAAGAATTGGTGGAGTCGTGCAGGAGTGCCGTCAAACATGCCAGTCGGTGAGCCTGGTGGCCCAGATACCGAAATGTTTTGGGATTTTGGTGAGCATCTTGGATTGCACGAGAAGTCTCCGCTTGCTGACCCGGTCTGTCACGTTAATTGCGACTGCGGACGATTCATGGAAATCGGCAATAACGTGTTCATGCAGTACGTAAAGACTGCTGACGGATTTGCTGAACTCCCACAGCGCAACGTTGATTTTGGCGGGGGATTAGAACGCGTTGCATCAGCAGTGAATGGCAATCCGGACATGTTCCTCATTGACGCGTTCGCTCCAGCCCGTCTCGCGCTTGAGGCATCGACGGGAAAGAAATATGGAGCTGATGACGTTGATACCTACGCTTTCCGTGTCATTCTCGACCATATTCGCGCAGCGACGTTTCTTATTGGCGACGGCGTATTGCCGGGGAATAAAGATCAAGGCTACTTCGTTCGTCGATTGTTGCGTCGTGCTGTCCGATTTGCGCGCAAGCTCGGTGTTGCGAACGCAATTGTCCGAAGTGTTTCTGAGGCGTACATCGACATGTATAAGGATGCGTACCCAACGCTCGATGAAAAGCGTGAATCAATTTTGACGGCGATCGAAACGGAAGAAACGAAGTTTGCAAAAACGATCGAACAAGGACTGCGTGAGTTGAAAAAGATTGTCGACCGCGGAAACGGCGTGACGGGAACGGATGCGTTTAATTTGTACCAGAGCTTTGGGTTCCCACTCGAACTGACAACAGAGGAATTATTGCGATCACACAATGTGAAAGTGGACGCCGATCAATTCGCAGTCGACTTCAAGAAGCATCAAGATCTTTCTCGTGCAGGAAGTGAGCAGAAGTTTGCTGGAGGACTTGCTGATCATTCGGTGGAGACGACGAAATTGCACACCGCAACGCACTTGTTGCATCAAGCATTGCGTACTGTGCTTGGCGATCACGTCGCGCAAAAGGGAAGCAATATTACCGCGGAGCGTTTGCGATTCGATTTTAGCCACAACGAAAAAATGACGTCGGAGCAAATTGCTGAGGTTGAGCGCATCGTGAACGAACAGATTGCAAAGGATCTTCCGGTGAAGTTCGAGATGCTGACGGTGGATGAGGCGAAGGCGCGCGGGGCGATCGGGCTATTTGGCGACAAGTACGCAACGATCGGCGACAAAATTAAAGTCTATTCGATCGGTGATTTCTCGAAAGAGATTTGTGGCGGTCCACACGTCGAGCATACCGGCGAGCTTGGTGGGATCACTATCGCCAAGGAAGAAGCGGTTTCTGCTGGCGTTCGCAGAATAAAGGCGATTTTGGGGAAAAAGGCGTAAAAGTCTTAAAATAAAGGGGAATATGAGAATCGGGGTTTACAAAACCTCGATTTTCTGCTATTATTAAGCG
Source organism: uncultured Gammaproteobacteria bacterium (assembly GCA_964425965.1). GTDB lineage: Bacteria > Patescibacteriota > Patescibacteriia > UBA9934 > UBA9934 > CAIKHN01. Next base: position 11,961 of record CAYROW010000008.1, on the reverse strand, counting down.
TTCGACTGGAACCAAAAATCCAACCAAATTCCTCCAGCGAACGTCAAGGAAGGTCCGAAATGTCCACGATCTGCCCCGTCTGCTCCTGCGAGTTCGTTCCCGCGACGGCGAAGCCCAGCTTCCTGCGCCCGGGCGTCCACCCGAAGATCCTGGAGCTCGTCGTGGACGCGCTCCACGGCGAAATCTGCTCGGAGTGCACCGACGGGTTCCTCGTCGGCAAGCTCAAGGCGACCTCCGTGTCGCCGGCCGCCCCCGTGGCGATCGAGCCGATCTCCGAGTCCGTCG
>CAYROW010000008.1:0-11576 GCA_964425965.1 uncultured Gammaproteobacteria bacterium | reverse complement strand
ACCTCCGTGTCGCCGGCCGCCCCCGTGGCGATCGAGCCGATCTCCGAGTCCGTCGTCCCCGCCGTCGAGCCCGCTCCCGCCCCCGTGGCGGTCGATCCGACGCTTGATCCGGCGAACACGCCGTTCGTGGGGGCCATCATCGAGCCCGCCACCGATCCCGATCCCTCCGCCGAGCCCTCCGGGCCGATGGGGGTGGTCGTCACCCTCCCGCTCCCGCAGCCGGTGGTGGCGCCGGTGGAGAGGGCCGTCGAGCAGGTCGTCGAGTCTTCGCCGGTCAAGTCGCCCTACAAGAACGCCGTCGCGGTCGCGAACGCCGTCCTCGACGGCAAGAAGCTCTCCTTCCCCGGGAAGAAGTACGGCAATGGCGGCAAGCTCCTCACGGAGTGCGCCGTCCACTGCCACGCCCGCGGCGCCTGTCTGTGTGGCGGGTGGAACGACTGGGCCGAAATGCCCGTCATCACCCGCGAGATGGATCGTCGCACGCAGCACTTCGGCTTCGGCAAGGAGTGTGCGAGGGCGATCGGTGACGCGATCGTGGCGAAGGGCGGGAAGGACCCGTTCGCGGGTGCGAAGAGCCTGATGGTGGCCGTCACGGGCCTCATCGGTCCGGTCGCGTCCTTGGCGCCGCCGGCGGTGGCCAACCCGTTCCCGAAGTGGACCCCGCCCGTCAAGAAGGCGGTGCCCGGCGAGGAGCCCAAGGTCCTCGAGTTCGATCCCGCCAAGAAGGCCGAGGCCGACCGGCTGCGTGCCGAGCGTGAAGCCAAGAGGGCTGCGCGGCAGGAAGAAGATCGCCAGCGTCGGGCTACCATGAAGGGCAAGAGCGGCGGTGGCGGTGGGCAGAAGAAGTCCGGAAACGGCAAGAAGGGCAAGTAAAAAAACGACGGCCGGTCACCCATACGTGGGATGACCGGCCGTTAGCGTTTCGTCTTGCCCTTTACGGCGCGCTGGTATTGCCCTTGAAGTCAGGGCGATCGGCGAGGCCGGGAAGGTTGAGCTTGGGAGGCATTCCCCCGCGGGGCGGGGGATCGTAGGAGGGCTTGCGGCGGGTGAGCTCGCGGAAGCCCGCTGCTGCGGTGCCGTCGTTGCGTGCGCATGCCCACGCAGCACGCTGCGCGGGGCCTGAGGAGGTACGGCGTGACATGAGAGATCCTCGGGGTTGAGGAGGGACTTGCAGCGGAAGGTTACCGCCCTAGTTTCGCAAGGAAACGAAACAGCGCGAGGATAGCATATTCTGGCAGTGGATACCAGTGTTGACACTTTTTGAGCGTTGGCCTACAATCCCGGTGCTTTACTTTCGCGGTAATACCGCGCTCGTCATTGAGGCGAATGTGGTATAATATCGCAAGTTATGGCGGAAAAAGACTTTATTGAAATGCGCGGCGAGATTCTCGAGAGCCTTCCTGGTGGAAGCTTCCGAGTCCAACTCGAAAATGACCGCGAAGTTATTGGCCACTTAGCAGGAAAGTTGCGGAAAAACCGCATCCGAGTGCTTCCTGGCGATGACGTCAAAGTGGAGATCAGCCCGTATGATCTCACAAAGGCACGAATCACGTTCCGCTTCTAGCGAACGGCATCTCGAGCCTATTCACAATCATCTTGAAGTAGTTCTTGATGATTTTGTCTATTTCTTCAGGGTTCCTTTCCGTCAGTTCGTTACTCTTAGTCCTCAGGTATCGTCCTATGAAGGTTCGCGCTTCCGTTAAGAAAATGTGCCGCGATTGCCAAGTGATTCGCCGCGAAGGTCGCGTGCTCGTCATTTGCAAGACTCCTAAGCATAAGCAGCGTCAAGGCTAAAATCTATGGCACGTATTGCTGGTGTTACTCTCCCAACGCAGAAAAAATTGTTTGCCGCGTTGCAGTATATCTACGGAATTGGCGAAAAGCGCGCCGCAGATGTCCTTGCTCGAGCAAATGTCAGCGGTGATATCCGCGTAAAGGATCTCTCGCTCGATCAGGAAAACGCCGTCCGCGTTATTGTCGAAAAAGAATATCGCGTTGAAGGTGAACTTCGCCGTGACGTTCTCTCAAACATTAAGCGCTTGAAGGACATCGCGTCGTACCGTGGAACTCGTCATGCTCGTGGACTTCCTGTTCGCGGACAGCGCACAAAGTCCAATTCTCGAACCGTTCGAGGAAACGTTCGCAAGACTGCAGGAAGCGGTCGTCGTACTCTTGCCAAGACCTAAGCTATGACTGAAGAAGAAATCATCACCCCTGCCGCTGCTACTGAAGGCGCGGCAAAGGAAACCGGAAAGGCACGCGCTGGTGCAAAAACTGCCAAGAAGAAAGTGGTTCGCCAAATTCCTCAAGGTCGCGCATACGTCCACGCAAGCTTTAACAACACAATCGTTTCATTGACTGATGCGAATGGAAACATTATCGCATGGTCAAGCGCAGGAAACTGTGGCTTCAAGGGGCCAAAAAAGGCAACCCCTTTTGCAGCGAGCGTTATTGTGAAAAAGGTTTTTGAAAAAGTTGAAGCGTTCGGCCTTAAAGACGTGCACGTGTTTGTGACGGGTATCGGCAACGGCCGTGACGCTGCAGTTCGCGCATTGAACACGGTCGGATTCAACGTGCTCTCCATTAAAGACACGACACCGGTACCACACAATGGTTGCCGTCCACGTCGTGCTCGTCGCATGTAATCTATGGGAAAGACTCTTATTCCAATGGGAAAGATGAGCCGCCGCGAAGGTGTCGCATTGTCGGCATCAACGAGCGTGCTTAAGGTGATGCAGAAGCGTCCGTACGCTCCTGGTGTTCACGGTAAAGCCGGTGGACGTCCAGCAAAGGTTTCCGTTTTCGGAACCCAGCTTCGCGAAAAGCAGAAGGCAAAACGATTGTACGGTATCATGGAGCGACAGTTCCGAAATTACTTCGTGAAGGCTACCAAGATGGAAGGCAACACCGGAGAAAATTTGGGACGTTTGCTCGAACAGCGTTTGGACAACACCGTGTATCGCCTCGGTTTTGCCAAGACCCGTCCACAGGCACGTCAAATGGTGAGCCACTGCATGTTCTACGTGAACGGTAAGAAGCTCAACATTCCGTCGTATACTGTGCAGGTCAATGACGTGATTGAGATCAAGGCAAGCAAGAAGAGCAAGAAAGTCTTCGCTGATCTTGAAGAGCGCTTGAAAACGCACCGCACTGCAGGATGGTTACATCGTGACGATCTGGTTGGTAAAGTGGTGAGTCTTCCAATGGGGGATGATCTGAAGGAAGCATACGATCCAAAGCTCATTATCGAGTTTTACTCAATGCGTTAATCGCATTCGTCTCATAACCTTCCCTATGGAGACCATTTTCCTTCCGTCAAAGATGCACTTCGCGCCAGGCGCAGTCGCAAACGAGTCCATTCTTACCATCGAGCCGCTCCACCACGGATACGGTACAACGGTAGGAAACGCACTTCGTCGTGTGCTCTTGTCGTCGCTTCCAGGTGCTGCGGTTACGGCAATGAAAATTAAAGGTGTTCAGCACGAGTTTTCAACGGTTCCTGGTGTGAAAGAGGACGTGCTCGACATTATGCTCAACATGAAAAAGTTGCGCATGAAGGTCCACAGCGAAGAGCCAGTCGTCTTGAAACTTGTCGCAAACGCCGTCGGCGTTGTTACTGCGGCAGCTATCGAAAAGAACGCTGACGTTGAAATCGCAAATCCAGAATTGGAAATTGCAACAATCACTGATGCAAAGACACCGTTTGACATGGAGATCACCGTTTCTCGTGGTCGCGGATACGTCCCAACCGAGGAACGCGACAGCGCACCAACCGAAATCGGTGTGATCGCCGTCGATGCCATGTTTAGCCCAGTGCGCAACGTTGGTTTCCGCGTCGAGAACACTCGCGTCGGAGAAATCACCAACTACGACAAGCTCATCATGAACATCACCACCGACGGAACTGTCACTCCTCAGGAGGCCGTCGAGCAGTCAACAAAGATTCTCTTGAACCACTTCACGTGGATTCAGGGACAATTGAACCACGCAAGTCTTACTGAACAAATTGCTCGTGCGGCGGAGGACGCACCACAAGAATAATTGTATGCGCCACCGAAATACTACAAAAACACTTGGACGAAAGTCCTCGGCCCGCAAGGCGCTCATTCGCGATCTCGTTACCGCAATGGTGACGTATGAGCGAATCGAGGTCACTGCCGGCAAAGCAAAGGTTTTCCGACCAGTCGTCGAAAAGATGATCACGGTTGCAAAAACCAACACTCTCGCATCGCGTCGTCAACTCTTGGCGTACTTCAGCACTGAGCAACCAGTGAAGAAGCTCATCGAGGTTCTCGGACCACGCTTCAAGGATCGCAACGGCGGATACACCCGTATGACCAAGATGGGAACACGCCAGGGCGATGCTGCCGAAGTCGCTGTTATTGAATTCGTCTAATATGGCAACTATTACTCGCAAAACCTATACGGTCGATGCATCGGGGAAGATCCTCGGACGTCTTGCGACCGACATTGCCATGCACCTCATGGGCAAGACGAACGCAAACTTCCAGTCGAACGTCGATGCTGGAGATGAAGTGATCGTCACAAACTGTGAAAAAATCCTCGTCACTGGAAAGAAGTACGAAGTGAAGGAATACCACCATCACTCCGGTCATCCAGGTGGATTAAAGACGAAGACGATGCGCCAGATGTGGGAGAAAGATCCACGCGAAGTGCTTCGTGCAGCAGTGAGCCGCATGCTTCCAAAGAACAAGCACCGCACGGCGCGCATGCTCCGTCTCACCATTTCCAAGTAATTATGGCAACCAAATACATTCAAGCCCTTGGCCGTCGCAAGACCGCAACCGCTCAGGTTCGTCTTTACCCATCGGGTTCAGGCAAAATGACGGTGAACGAAAAGCCATTCGAAGTGTTCTTCCCAACGGCAGAACTCCAGCGCATGGTGAAGCGTCCATTGGTCGAGGTCGGTGCAGCGGAAAAGTTCGACGTGACCATCAAGACTTCTGGTGGAGGACCTGTTGGACAGGCCGACGCAGCTCGTCTCGGAATTGCCCGCGCACTCGTTCTCTCTGAAACGGAATTGAAGACTGCGCTGAAAGCAGCAGGACTTATGACCCGCGATCCTCGCAAAAAGGAACGCAAGAAGTTCGGAAAGCGCGGTGCACGTCGCTCACCACAGTGGCGCAAGCGTTAATCACAAAACAATTCTCCGATCCGCAAGGGTCGGAGTTTTGTATTTGTGAATTCATCTGTACAATTCGTTTCGGAGGTGATTGTGCAATTTCTGACTGACGTTCCCCGGATGGGGAAGGGCGACTGGATGCCATTCGGCGTGCAGGGCATCGTCGCGGTGCTGGCGGTCCTGTTCCCGCACCTGATGACGTTCGTCGCCTACGGGTGGCTGACGGTCGTCATCGTCGGTCTCGGCCGCACGCTGTACCGCAGAGGGCTGACGTGGCGGAAGGCGGGAATACTGTTTGTGGTCTTCAACACTCCGACGGCAATGACTCTCGTCATCGCGCACTTCAGGTGAGGTTCAACGCACGACGCATCGGCGCGGCTTCCGGAAGGGGGCTGCGCCGATGGTGGTTTTATGGCGAAAATTACTACGTTTTACGACACTTGTAGGAAGGGTATATCGTGCCATCGATTTCTTGAGCATTCGTGTACAATCCATCCGTATGAAAGTCTTCATCATTCCCGGTTACGGCATTCCGGAATCCATTGAGCGGGATCAGAATTATTTGACGTACCTCCATGTTGCGTTTAATCGCATTTACAATGCTGCAAAAGGTGAGAAAGCGTTGATTATTCCTTGCGGTGGGCCAACGAACTGTACGGCGCCGTATGAGGGTACAGAGGCTGCAGCGATTGCTGCGTATATCCGGAAGCTCATCGATCAGCCGGCAATGGGGGATCGATGTGTAAAATGGTCGATAAAACTAGAAGATCGATCGCTTTCTACACTAGAGAATCTTGTGTATGCCAAAGAGATCATCGATGGAGAGAATGATGTTGAATCAACAGTGATATTTTGTGAGGCAACGCGGCAGAGACGTTTACAGATGGTTGGTGGCGTAGTGTTTGGTCAATCAGTTTTTATGAAAGTTGAGGCGATCGACTTCGATATTTCAGCGAATCGCTATCTCGATCCTGCGGTAATTGAGCGAAAAGAAAATACAGAGATTCAGGGTTCCCTTTGGGCGCTCGAGAATCCTGAACGTCTTGCAAAACATCACGAGCTCTTCGAGCGAAAATTTGCACTGCTCCGATCGCTTCAAGACGATGGGATGTCGCACGTGGACGCTGTCGCTGAATGGTATCGCCGGGCTCCAAGTATGATTGCTGAGCTCATGCCTGACTATCCAGGCCTAAAAATCCGATAGATGAGTTTACATCTAGGGGTAACGGTATTCCTTCCAAAACCTTCAGATTCAGCGTATTATTGGCGCATGTCTACGCTAGCAAAAAACACGGCATTTCTGACGGGGGCGAGTATTCTGCAGAAGATTGTTGCATTCGTTTATTTTGCAATATTGGCGAGGTTCCTCGGGGTTGAGGATACTGGCGTGTACTTTTTGACACTCGCAGTAATCACCTCGGTCGCTGTTTTTGCCGACCTCGGAGTCACCTCGGCCCTTATTCGCGACGTCGCAGCGAACCGATCTGAAGCGAAACTCATTTTGCAGAAAACGCTTGGCGTGAAGTGGCTTGCCATTCTTCTCGCCGTCGCTATTGCCGCTGCGTTTCCAACCGTTCTCGGATTCGAATCGTCGAACATCGTTCTTATTTGGCTTGCGATTCCCATCATGATCGCCGACTCGCTGTCGCTCACGTTTTACGGTGTGCTTCGCGGAATCGAGGAACTTCGGTACGAGGCTCTCGGAATCTTTGTCGGCCAATCGCTTTCAAGTATCGTCGGACTTGTCGTGATTTTCTCACCCTTAAAATCCGTTGCGCTCCTCATTCTCGCTCTTGCGACTGGGAGTATTTGGAATGCGATCTTTTCTGGCGTTCAAGTCGTTCGCAGGCTTGGTCTGCAGTCGATTATGCCGAGCTCGAAGAATATCCGACCGGTTCTTGTTGCGGCGTTTCCATTTTTTCTTGCAGCCGTCTTCGTGAAGATTTATTCGTACGTTGATTCGTTCACCCTCAAGACCGTCATCGGCGACGCTGCCGTCGGCTTGTACAGTGTGGCGTACAAATTCACGTACGCTTTTCAGTTCCTTCCACTCGCATTTATTGGAGCACTCTATCCACGGATGTCGTCACTCGCGAATAATCCCGTCGATCTCAAAAAGACATTCCTTGAAGCCGAGTGGTATCTTGCGCTCTTAATGGCGCCGATTGTCTTTGGCATTGCTGCGCTCGCCCCGGAGATTATTTATACGGTGTACGGCGTAAAATATTCAGGATCGATTCTGCCGTTGCTTGTGCTGATCTTCGTGTTGATCCCGATTTTTTTCGACTTCCCAGTTGGCGCACTGTTGAATGCGACGGGTCACCAGATGACAAAAACAAAAATCATGGGTGTCACGATGATCATCAACTTCGCAGCGAACATGGTTCTCATTCCGTGGATTGGTATTCCTGGCGCGAGTGTTGCCGCGATTATCAGTTTTTCAGCGATGTTCGGTATGGGTGTTTGGGCATTGCGACAAAAGATTCACGTCACTATTGGCGAGTGGACGCGAACCGTCGGTGGTTTTATCGTCGCTGGATTTGCGATGATGATCGTTGTCCTCGTATTAAAATCAATCATGCCGTGGATCGCGACAATTCCGATTGGCGCTATCGTCTTCATCGGATTGTCGATCGCGACGAAGGCGCTGACGAAAACGCATTGGCTGCATGCGAAGTCTCTCATTCTCCGGAAAACCTATGGAGCGATTCCTGCTTCCAACGCCTGATTACCCGCCAAAGCGGGGAGGGGTTGCGCGATATCTTTCCGCGCTTGTTTCAACGTTCCCAGGATCGATCCAACCGTTGATTTGGAAATCATTCCCGTCGTATCGCGAAATGATTCGTGAGTTTTGGAATCGACGAAACGATTTTGATGTGTTGCTCACAAGCCACGTGTTGCCAGTCGGAACCGCCGCATTCGCATTTCGATTGATGACGGGGAAGCCGTACGACGTCATTCTGCACGGCCTCGATTTCGATGCTGCACGATCGGTTCCGCGAAAGCGATTCGTGATGAGGGTTGTTCTGTATTTTGCTCGCCGAGTCTTCGCGAACTCGCAATCGCTTGCCAATGAAGTCGCCACATTCGCTCGACGATCGTGTCTCGTCATGTATCCGTGCGTCAGCGACGAACTCGTCGAGGCCGCTGATGTGTTGGTCCGTGCTCCGAGTTCGGAATCGATCCGACTTCTTACCGTTGGCCGTCTTGTTTCTCGCAAGGGTCATCTCAAGGTTCTCGAGGCGATGCAGTCGATCCCACACTCGACGTACACGATTGTTGGCGATGGACCAATGAAGAAAGAGATTCTCGAGACGATCAAGGCTTTTGATCTCGAATCTCGCGCGACGGTGCTCCTGCGCGTTCCAGATGGAAAACTCCCAGAAATTTACGCGACGCATGATATTTTTTTGATGCCGTCCACAAAATTGGCGAACGATCGCGAGGGTTTCGGTATCGTCGCGCTTGAGGCTGCATTATTCGGCCTTCCTGTTATTGCTACAAACCAGCCGGGCGTTGACGAAGCGGTGGTTCAGGGGCGAACAGGCTTGCTCGTCGAGGATACCGTTGCTGATCTTGTTGCCGCAATTGCTGATCTCGCGAACGATGAACCGTTACGTCATCGATTCGGCATAAACGGACGTGAACGAGTCATTGCTGAGTTTACGCGAGAGAAGACGATGGCAAATTTTACTCATCGAGCGTTCCGTGGGTCTGCGTTGGTTTCGATTGTGATTCCGACATATCAGCACGCAAATACGATCGGCAAGTGCATTGCGTCGATTCTTCATCAGACATATTTGCCGATAGAAATCATTGTGATCGATGACGGTTCAACGGATAACACGGCCGAGGTTCTGCGGGAATTTGATGGAAAGATTCGTGTGGTCCATCAAAAAAATGCTGGCGCGAATCCAGCACGGAATCGAGGACTCATCGAAGCAACTGGAGATTTTGTAATGTTCTGTGACGCCGATGTCATCATGAATCCGCAGATGATCGAGCGATTTGTTCAGCAACTTACCGAGCATCCTGATGCAAGTTACGCGTACAGCGGGTTTAAGTTCGGGTGGAAGGTGTTTCATGGCGTTCCGTTCAACGCTGATCGATTGCGAAAAATGAATTTCGTTCATACCACGTCACTCGTACGCCGAAAGGATTTTCCAGGATTCGATCCGGCAATTAAACGGTTTCAGGATTGGGACGTGTGGCTGACGATGCTCGAGCAGCAAAAGACTGGCGTTCTGGTTCCCGGCGTGTGGTGTGATGTGATGATTGATGGCGAGTCACGGATTGGTTCGTCGTGGTTGCCGTCGTTTGTGTACCGATTACCGTGGAAATATGTCGGGTGGGAGCCGGTACGTGTTCGAAAGTATCGCGAGGCACGAGAAGCGATCGTGAAGAAACATCGATTATAAAATATGATTCCTGCTCTAAAACAATTTTTCGATCGGAACACGCTGTACGCGCTTGGCGGCCTCCTCGCCGTTCATGTCGCAGCATGGATCACGCAGCACACGGTATGGAGCGCAATTCCATTCGCGATTATTGTCATCGCTGCGCTCGTTATTACGAAACGTTCGTTGGTGTGGGGGCTGGCATTTGCGATGATCGAGGTTTTTGTTGGCGGCCACGGGCATCTTATTGACGTAACACTCGGCGGTACGGCACTTGGTATTCGCCAAGGCATTTTCCTCGCCGTCATGCTCGGTACGCTGTACCACGTCGTCGTCAATCACGTCCGTCCGCGATTTGTCGCAGAGCGCGATGTTCCGTTTGTGTTTCTTGCAGTTGCCGTTGCGCTCGGAACAATTTCAGGTTTTGCGCGCAACAGTTTTGGCGCAGCATTTGATGACATGAATGGCTATGCGACGTTTGCGTATCTTTTGCCAGTTGCAATGATTGTGTGGACGCCGGAAGCGAAGCGTGTGATGTTGTGGTCGTTTGCGCTTGCTGCAACATGGGTTGCATCGTCGTCGCTTGTTTTCCTCTTTTTGTTTACCCATCTTTCTGCAGACGGCGTATGGGTATTGTATAAATTTGCTCGTGATGCGCGATTACTTGAGGCGACAATGCTCTCTGGCCCGGCATGGCTTGTTTCACTTCTCCCAAATGGCGCGTGGTATTTCCGTGTGTTCGAACAGGGGCAATTCATTGTGATGATGTTCACTATTCTTTTGTGCAGCGTCATGATGTTTGTCGCGAAATCGTGGCGCGAACGATTTGCGTTGCTTGTGCCGGTGGTACTGATGTTTACGGTTGATATTGGTGGGCAATCGCGAAGTTTCTGGCTTGGCTTGTTGGCGTCACTTGCGGTCCTTGGACTTGTTTTTTTGCGCGAAAGACCGGGAATAAGAGATCTTCTTCGGATAAAGTCCGTTGGCGTGCTCTTTATGTGTATTGCGGCGTTAACCTTGTGGCTTGTTGTCGTGTTTCCGGTTCCATCGCGACCTGATTTTACGACGAGTCCGTTTTACCGCGGTCAAAACGACTCCACCCGCGATTTGGCGGTGTCGAGTCGTTGGAATTTGCTTGGCCCGATGATGACGGAAATTGGAAAGAGTCCGTTGTGGGGAAGTGGGTTTGGTACGTCGGTGACGTACATTTCTGACGATCCTCGTTTGCGTGCAGTGAACGGAACAGGAGAGTGGACGACGTATCGGTTTGAATGGGGGTATCAAGATATTTGGTTAAAAATGGGCGTTCCAGGTTTGCTTGCGTTTGGTTTTTATCTCTTTACGATTCTCCGAGCCGGGTATCGTTCGGTGGTGGAGCGTGACGAGACGCGATGGCTGACGTTGAGTATGGCGTGTGGCGTTATTGCTTTGTATGTCGCACATGTTTTTTCGCCGTACCTCAATCATCCCATCGGTCTTGGGTTCATGATCTTCGTTCTCCCGTTCTTTGTGTGGCGCAACACATCGTTGCCGACGATGGAATCGTTGCACGGTCGTTTGCCGTCTGCCACTATGGCTCCAATTCAGAAACCGATGACCGTTCGAGAACAATAGATCAAACGTTGATCGTTGTTATTTCAAATACCCTCGCGCGAAATCGGCTCCGGACATGGCTTTGCCGCCTGCGGGCTGAAGCTCGAGAACTTCGATCGTGCCATCTGCAGAATCGACGAGAAGCTTTCCGGATTCAGTTCGGGGAACGCCGATGATATTCTCGGAGGTAACAGGTAAAGACCTGACCCCGGTTTTTAAAATCTTCACCCCAACTTCCTTCTCACCAATTTTCCACGTCGTCGACGTTCCTGGCCACGGGGTAAGCGCACGAACTTTGCGATCAATTACCTCGGCAGATTCCGTCCAATCGATTTTTCCTGTTGTCCTATCGAGCAGTGAACAGATCGAAACACCATCAGCACTCTGCGCGGTTGGGGTAATTGTTCCGGCCATGTAACTCTTGAGTGTAGTAATGAGGAGTG
>CAYROW010000007.1:8365-28273 GCA_964425965.1 uncultured Gammaproteobacteria bacterium | reverse complement strand
CCATTGGATTGAATCTGAGGATGTCGCAACGGACTACGCTGGCTCTTCATGGGCAAGCCACGTCCAGGACGTTCCAGATGTCTTCTTCACAGACTACACCGTTGGCTCTTCACTCATGACAGCTTCCGCATTTGACGGAATGATGTACATGGATGGTGGTAGCTACTACATTTCTTGGGGTGGTGAGAAGCGAATGGTCAGCTCTGCTGGTCGTTCAGCAAACGGTCTCCAGGCTGGATTCTTCCTTTCTGGATCCGGAATCGATGACAGCGACTTGGTTGCTGGCAGCGATATCACCTCAGCATCAGTTGCAATCATGGATGCAGCACAGACCGAAACATCAACACCTGATGTTTCTGGAAACGTCAGCATCTCGCTCGCTTCCTCAACCGCAGCATCGGCTTCTGTTCCAGATGCAGCATCGAGCGTGAGCGTTGCAACATTTAAGGTCACCGCAGGTGACGCAGCATCGGTCGACGTGATGAACGTTGCATTGATGGGCCTCGCTTCAACATCTGATTTCGCATCAGGTGGCGTGTACCTCTACGAAGGCAACACCCGTCTTACCGATGGAAAGAGCTTCAACTCTTCCACACGTAAGGCAACCTTCGGTTCCCTTGGCCTCGACTTTGCTGCTGGCGAAACTCGCTACATCTCTGTCGTTGTCGACATGGGCAACAACAACACTGCAACAACGTTCTCGATCGGCCTCGAAGGCTCTGACGACGTTGAAGCAAGCGGCAATGTTTCTGGATCGTTCCCAATCACTGGAAACACCATGAGCATTGTGAACTCGTCCGTTGGTGGCGTTTCTATCGTAGACACTGGTTCTCTTACGAACCCAGTTGTTGGCCAGCAGAATGCAACCATCAGTAAGTTCAAGTTGACTGCAACATCAACAGAAGACATCACTCTTGAGCACATCACACTCAAGATCGATGACTCTGGCGATCACAGCGACTTCCAGCTCTACCAGGGAACCACATGGTTGGCTGAGGGAACCGATATCGGCGACAAGCTCGTCGAATTCGACCTCGGATCAAACGCATACTCCATCGACAAGGGATCTGATCGCACCTTCACGGTGACGGCAGACGTCGGTGGAAAGTCTGCAGACACCATCGAGGTGTACTTGGACAACAGCGCTGACCTTTACGCAGTCGGAAACGACTTCGGATTCGGTGTCACTGTTACCCGCACCGGTTTTGATGGCACATCGACCAACGAGTCGTTGACCACCATCCAGGGCGGTGACTTGACAGCAACCTTCAGCGGTCCTTCCGCACAGGATGTCAGCAACACCACGCAGAACTTCTCTCTCTTCGAGGGAACGCTTACTGCAGAGCGCGCAATGACCATCACCGCTATGCCAATGAACTTGGCAATGGTCAACGATGACGCTACTGGTCTTGAAACTGATCCAATCTCAGACATCCGCATCATCAACGCAGACACCGGAGCACTCTTGATGGGTCCTCTTGATCTCGCATCGACTGATGCTGATGACACTGCAGAAACCCTCTCCTTCACAGATGACTTCGACATGACTGCAGGTGAAGTGTTGAACTTCAAAGTTACTGCAGACATGGAGTCGACATACGCTGAAGCAAACGATACATTCACCCTTACCATGGACCTTACGTCCGGTTTGACGGCTGAGGACTCATCTGGTGATTCTATTACCAGCGTGATCCCAACGACAGACTTGTCAGGTAACGCACAGACTGTTGTCGTGTCTGGTCTCACGGTTTCGTTGGCTTCAACCCCAACCGGCACCAAGACCTACGTTCGCGGAACCTCTGGCGTGACGATGGCTTCCTTCAACTTCGCAGCAGCAAACGGCGGCGCAATTGAAGTGACAGACTTCTCACCAAAGATCGCGGTCAACGAAAACATCTACGACACCGACTTCGCTGTTGGTCGTGAAGATGACGAAGATGCATCACCAGATGGAACCTACGTCAACTCAACCGACAACATCACGTCATGTTCGTTGTACGCTGGAAGCACCTTGGTTTCCGGTCCAGAATCGATTGCTTCGGCAACCACTGGATACGTGAACTTCGCTGACTTCTCGTACAGCGTGCCAGCAGGAACAACCAAGACTTTGGATGTTGTCTGTAACTTGGCAAACGTGACACAGGGCGGATCAAACTCCTACAACGGTTACGCAGCAGTTATCGTCGCTTCGACGGATATCACTGCGCTTGACACCGAAGGAGATTCCGCATCGGTCACTGCAACAAACATCAACTTCTCATCGAGCATCCCAACGGCAATTGTGAAGGTTGTCAACGCAGGTTCCCTCGCGGTAACCGCTGCATCTGACACCCCTTCTGCAGACTTCTTGTTGACTGGTTCTTCCAGCAACACTGTCTCGAAGTTCCGTTTCGATTCATCGAACGAAGCATTCACTGTTAACCGCTTGACCGTGACTGAAGAGCAGGCAGAATCTGATAACGGCACAACGGACTCGGGTGCATACGCAAATAACGTATCGCTCGTGACCATCAGCTACCCAGATTCAACCGGTGCAACAAAGACTGCAAGTGGCGCATTGACTGGTAACGAAATTACCTTCAACGACCTTACATTCTACGTCGCAAAGGACAGCCATGCTGAAGTCACTGTGAAGATTGACGTCCCAAGCACGGATCGCTCTGGCGGTTCTGCAACGTCAAACGAGCGCGTTCGCATGGGTCTTTCTCGCGATACATTAGCTGACGATCAGATCCGTGCCGTTGGCCTCGGTTCTGGTTCGACACTCGATGACGACGATATCAACCCAGCAACCGCAACTTCAAGCATGAACAAGTTCGTGGTCCGCGAAACCAAGCCAACCATTGCCCTCGGCTCTGCAAGCCCATCAGGCTCAAAGACTCCAGGCAACCAGGAAACGCTTCGTTTCAACGTTACCGCAGCATCTGGTGAGGATGTCGTTCTCAAGAACGTTGTCTTCTCCTTCAGTGCTTCGGATAACGCAAACAGCAACTGGAACCAGTGTGATACTGATATCACCGACGGTACATTGCTCTACGACAACGGCCGCGACTTCCACATCTACAACATGAGCAAGGAAGGCACCGCAACCGCTCTCGACGCATCAGGAGACTTCGTTCTCTTGAAGTCGACCGGTGCAGTGTGTGATGGCTCAAACGTTGACGTGGCGTTCGTGAAGCTCTCGCTCACCACACCAGAAGTTGTTCCAGCAGGCAGCACATACGCTTACGCGGTGTACTTCAACTCGGATAGCGCTTCTGCAGTGAACGACGACTCCGTACAGATGGGCCTTGCATCAGATCCAATCACATCGAGCTACATCGAAGTTGCGAACGCAACCGACGAGACAGCTATCGCGATTACTGATACAACCATCAACGTTGACACCGGTGCAACCTACAAGGTTGGCGATGTTATCGCGTACGACGAAACTGATGGCGACGGCGCAGCCTCCCCATCTGCTTCTGAGCGCATGCTTGTGACAGGAATCTCATCGAACGTCCTCACGGTTGTTCGTGGATACCTCGGAACAACGCCTGTAGCATACGGATCGTTGAGCAACACAAACGACGATATGTATCGCCTCCCAGGAGCATTGCTCTGGCAGGATGACGGTTCAACCGCAGTCACCACCTCTAACCAGGAGTACTACGGTGCACACCTCGTCGACAGCCTCCCAGTCACCGGTGGAAGCCTCTCGTTCTAACGAACGCGGGACGGAAACTCAGATTGTGTAGGATCCAATATGCCCCGGCTTCGGCCGGGGCATTTGGTTTGGCGGCGTTGCTCATTTTTTGTATTTCTTCTATACTTTTCGCTATATGATGAACCGTTTTTCTCGGAAGCAGATTGTTGGAGGGGCGTCGATTCTTGTGGTTCTTGGACTGGTGATATACGGAGCGTGGTACGCGTGGCCTCGGCTAACAAACCCGTATTACGGCCTCACAACGCACCTTGATATTCAGATGGACGACGCAACCCGAACACTTATTCAGCAGCGTCTTGCAACCGCACAGGCGTCATTGGCGTCGCAACAGGCGTCTCACGCTACAGTCGATAATCAGTTGTATCTTGTTATTGCCGAGAATGAGAAGCTTTTGGGAGATTTAGTCTCGTCACGAGAAATGTATGAAAAGAATTTAGACGCAGTTCCAACGTCATACGTTGCGTGGAATTCGTACGCATCACTTCTTGAAATCATGAACGATTTACCGAAGGCGGAGCAGGCGTACAAGAAGTCGCTCGAATTGTTAAAAGCTGAGGAGTATTACCGTGATTATATTGATTTCCTTCGTGCACATTATCCTGATCGTCGGACAGAAGTAAAAACGCTTCTTGACGAAGCTTACACGAGCCTTGGCCAGACGCAGTGGACAATGACTGCGCTTGGCAATTGGTTCTTTGAGACAGGGGACTGTGATCAAGGGAGCGCACATTACGACGTTGCGATACGGCTCGCTTCTGACAGTGCAACAAACCTCAAGAAAGATCAGCAGGAAAAGCTCGCAACATGCGAAGCGCCTCGCTAACAGCAGATGCACGGTGCCTGTGGGTACCGTGCTTTTGTTTCAGGTACTGGCGTGGGATAATTTTTTTATTCTATGCGATATCGATTTTTCTCCCGCGCGTTTTGTATCGTTGCGTCTACGGTTCTTATGCCATCGCTCGTGTTTGCTCAAACGCCAAATGATCCGCAATACGACGAACAATGGTATTTAAACACCATTCACGCTCCGGCCGCTTGGGATTCCACAACGGGGTCTTCGGGCGTTATTGTTGCGGTTCTTGATACTGGTCTTGATCTTGCGCATGAAGATATTGCTGCGAACCTCTGGACAAACCCAAAGGAGATTCCAGGAAATGACCAGGATGACGATGGGAACGGTTACGTCGACGACGTACACGGCTGGGATTTTATTGATGGTGACAGCGATCCTTCTCCAAGCCCAACGGCCAAAGCCTCTGAGGACGCAGTGTCACATGGAACGTTGATTGCTGGTGAAATTGGTGCAGTTGGCGATAATCATATTGGTATTTCTGGCGTTGATTGGACGGTGAAAATTATGCCGGTTCGTATGCTTGATGATCAGGGCGGGGGAACGGAATATGATGCCGCAAATGCGATTCGTTACGCTGCGCGAAATGGCGCGAAGGTTATTAACTTGAGTTTTGCTGGAAACGAAGCGCATTCCGCGTTACAGAATGCGGTGCGAGATGCGTATGCAATGGGAGTCGTTGTGGTGGCGGCGATGGGGAATGATGCGCGGGACACGAATATAAGTCCGGTGTACCCCGCATGCTTACGAACCGCGTCTGACGACTGGGTTATTGGTGTTACCGCGGTCGACCAATCAGATCGCGGAACATCGTTTACCAATTACGGAACGGTGTGCGCAGACGTTGCCGCTCCAGGAATTAATATTTACGGCTTGGCGTATCAGAACGTTTCTGAAGGGTATACCAACGCGTACCTTGGTTCATGGAACGGTACGTCAATGGCGTCGCCTCTTGTTGCTGGAGCTGCCGCGTTGTTGTTTGCGAAATACCCAACGTTGTCAGCGGCTGACGTTCGGAACATCCTAAAGCTTTCCGTCGACCCTGTGAGCATTCGTGGATTCGACGCTGGTCAACTTGGTGCTGGTCGTTTAAATATTGAGCGTGCAATCACGTTAGCATCGTCGTATGCGCCTTCCTCAACATCATTAGTCTCACCGGAGCCCCCAACCTCAACGCCCAGCACGCCTTCAAAGCCAGAGGTCGCAACAGGGTCTGAAGACATTCTGAAATATTCATTTACCGTTTTCGGTGCACCGTCGGGTGTGCTTCCGACGGTTGATGTTCGCCGCGCGGATGGATCGGAATACGCAAAGTTTGCCGCGTACTCAAGTAATTTTCGAGGAGGCGTTCGTGTTGCGACGATAAATAATGATCATGACACAATTCCAGAAATTGTGACCGGCGCTGGGGAGTCTGGCGGACCGCACGTTCGTATATTTAAGGCGTTCGGCGCGGTTGCGAGTGAATTTTTCGCATACGACAAATCATCGAGTCACGGCGTTTCCGTTGCGGTCGGAGATATTAACGGTGATGGTGAAGACGATATCGTGACCGCCGTTGGTGAAGGTGTAAGCCAGGATATTGTCGCGTGGAGCGAGCGCGGTGAAGAAATATTCCGTTTCCCCGCGTCGGCGTTTCCATCGTCGTCTGCACTTGCTGTTTCGACCGCAGATATCGACGAAGATTTCGCAGACGAGGTTGTGGTTTCTGGAATGATCGATGGAGTTGAGCACGTGGCGCTGTACGATAACGATGGCACGTATCTTGTGGATTTTGTGCCATTTACCGGATCGACTTCAGTGAGCGTTTCTGCAGGAGATCGTGACGGTGACGCAATTGATGATATTTTTGTGAGTAATCCTGCAGCAGGGAATAGCGTCAATGTCATTACCAAAATCGGTGCCTTACGTGGCGTTGTTACCGCACTTGATCAGCCACTTCATGGGACGAAAATTATCGGGACTGATCTCGATCTTGATGGGAGAGATGATATGCTTATGTACGAAAACGTCGACGGCGGGCGAGTTTCGCTCATCTCGTCTGACGGAAAGACCGTCCTTGGTTCTTGGATCGCGCCAACGTTTGGTGTAAAGGCCGGAGCATTTTTTACGGGGTGGTAATTCTTACAATTGCGTATGTCATTAGAGCAAAAAACATCCGTCGTGACCGGCGGCGCAGGGTTTATTGGGTCATTCCTTTGCGAGGCGCTTCTCCGAGAAGGGAATCGGGTTATTTGTATCGATAATTTTTCGACGGGAAATGTCCGGAATATTGAAGGATTATTGCGGAATCCAGATTTTCAGTTTCTCCGCCTCGACGTGAACGATTCGTTTGACCTCGGATCATTTGCAGAACTTGAACCGTTTAAAGTGAAGTTTATTGGCGTGCATGAGGTCTATCACTTGGCGATGCCAACTGTGTCAAAGGGCTATGAAGAATTTCGTATTCCGACGCTTTTAACCAATAGCGTTGGGACGCGGAACATGCTTGATATCGCCGTGAAGTACAAGGCAAAGTTCTTGCTCGCATCAAGCGCCGTTGTGTACGGAAATCGCACACCAGAAAAGAAGCTCTTTGCAGAAGCTGATCTTGGAATCGTTAATCATCTCACGCCACGCTCGCCGTACAATGAAGGAAAGCGTTTTGCCGAAACCATGACTGCGACGTATGCGGATGTTCATCATCTTGATGCAAAAATTGCTCGTATCTTCCGAACGTTCGGCCCAAGAATGCCGCTCTTTCACGGACATCAAATTCCTGACTGCGTATTGTCAGCACTTGATAACACTCCAGTAATGTTGTCGGGTGATCAATCGGTCACCACAACGTTAGTGTACGTTTCTGACGTCGTTGATGCCTTGATTCGCTTAATGCGCGCTGAGCCAAACATTGGGCCGGTGAACATCGGCAGCGATGTCGAGTTACCCGTCCATGATATTGCGGCAAAAATCATTTCTCTCGCAGAGAGTACATCTGAAATTGTGTATGAACCTGCGCCGCCGTATTTAACGGAAATGGGCCTCCCGGACCTTACAAAAGCACGGAATGATTTGCATTGGATTCCTTTGGTACGCTTAGATGACGGTTTAGCAAAAACGATCGACTATATTCGTGCAAATAAGCTCCTCTTGACCAATGGTGGATAGATCGCCACACTGGGAGATATATGCGAGTTGTTGCGATTATTCCGGCGTATAACAAAGGAAAACTCCTCACACAATCAGCGATCAATGACGCAGCGCGTTTCGTTGATCACGTTGTTGTGGTTGACGACGGCTCAACGGACGACACCTCAGGTATTTTGGGCGGAGAGCGCGTCACTGTGCTCCGCCACATCCTTAATCGTGGCCAAGGCGCAGCGCTACAAACAGGAACGGATTTTGCGCTGCATACTCTTGGCGCCGATGCGATTATTCATTTTGACGCCGATGGACAGATGCGTGGCGACGAGATCCCGATGATGACGAAGCCAATTCTTGATGACGAATCTGACGTTGTTCTTGGGTCACGATTTCTTGGGACTCCCGCAAAAGACATGCCGATGATTCGAAAGATCCTTGTGCGTCTTGGGACACTGTTTACCGTGATGCTTTCAGGAATTCGTGTGACAGACACACATAATGGATTCCGCGCGCTTTCACGGAATGCTGCGTTGTCCATGCGAATTTCCATTGATCGCATGGCGCATGCGTCAGAAATTCTCGATCTTATTCAGGCGAAGCGTTTGCGATACGTCGAGCGCCCAGTGACAATTTCGTATTCCGTTGAAACATTGCAAAAGGGTCAGTCAACACTAAAGGCGCTACTTACGGCGAAAGATATTCTCAAGAAAAAGATTGTCGGCTAATTATGATGTTTCAATTTTTCCTTGCTGCCTTTTCGGTATACGCGATTGCTCGTTCGGTGAGACAATACTCGCGAAAGCAAGTTTCGAAATATTGGGTTGTTGTTTGGTCTCTATTGTGGCTGATTGTTCTTGGCGTTGCCCTTGTACCGCAAGCAACTGACCGTGTCGCTGCTGTTGCTGGCGTTGGGCGCGGTGCGGATTTGCTCGTGTATCTTGCTGTGACGTTTTTGCTCTATGCAGTATTACGTCTTATGGCGCGTCAGCAAAAAATGAGTGAAGAAATTACTGAACTTGTTCGTTCGATTGCTATCGATCACCCAAAGCGTCCTGATCGCACGTAATGTGAACTCATCGCTGCGCATCGCAATTGTTACGCCAGTATACCCGCCATACCGCGGTGGTATTGGGACAGTCGCTGATCATGATGCTGCATGCCTTCGCGCGCTAGGCCATCGGGTTGAAGTTTTTACCCCATCACATAAAACGCCTTCGCCGATTGAATCGGGCATCACAAGACTCCAGCCATTTTATGCGTGGGGAAATGGTGCGGTGCTTTTTGACTTGCTGACGAAGCTTCGCGAATTTGATGTTATTCATTTACATTATCCGTTTTTTGGAAGCGATATCCTTGCAGCATTTGCGGCGAAATTTTGGAATATTCCTCTTGTCCTGACGTATCACATGCGGCCAAAAGCGTCGGGAATTCTCGGGTTTACGTTTCGCGCCTATCGGTTCATGCTTGAGCGCTTTGTGTTTCAGTCAGCGAAGGTTTTACTCGCAAGCTCAAGCGAATACGCGAAGGAGAACGGCGTTCGGCATCGGCGCGTCGAAGTACTTCCATTTGGAATAAATACTGAACGCTTTGTTCCGGGAAATCGGGCTCTGGCAAGAAAAGCATTTGGACTTTCTGACAATGTTCCTACGGTGCTTTTTGTTGGAGGACTCGACCGTGCACATTATTTTAAAGGCGTTGACGTGCTTCTTGCTGCGTGCAGTGCTTTGAAAACGCCGTGGCAGCTGTTGATTGTTGGTGATGGAAATAACCGAAAGACGTTTGAATCGTTCGCGGGAGATCTCGGGGTGAGTGATCGTGTACATTTTGCGGGATCAGTTCCTTTTGCAGATTTACCGCGAGCGTATCAGGCGGCGGATGTTCATGTTCTTCCGTCGATCGATCGTTCAGAGGCTTTTGGACTTGTGACCCTTGAAGCGATGGCATGCGGCGTTCCGAGTATCGTGTCTGACCTTCCTGGCGTTCGATCGCTTATTGTTTCGAACGAAACAGGGGTTCTTGTTCCGCCGGGAGATAGCGCAGCACTAACGATAGCGCTCGAGCAATACTGCGGCGACGAAAATTTCGCGAAGCACTGCGGGGAACGTGCTAGGATTCGGGCATGCGCATTGTACGACGAACGCATCCTTGCTGATCAGCTCGTTCGGGTATACAACAGTATCATCGTATGAAAATCGGAATCGTCACAAATCTTTATCCGCCCTATGCACGCGGTGGCGCGGAGAATGTTATTGTTCGGACGGTGGAGCAGCTTTTGGCGATGGGTCACGACATTTTTATTATCACCGGACAGCCAAAAGAGAAGGGTACGGGCATTTCGCTTGGAAAAATGAGCGTCGAACGGGTGTACCGATTTTTTCCAAACAACATCTATTTTACGATTGACGATTATAAATACTCATGGCCGTTTCGTTTGCTTTGGCACGTCATTGATGCGTTTTCGTTTAGTGGAAGTTCCGTTGTATCTGAAATTCTTGCCGACGAAAAACCTGATGTTGTGGTGACACATAATGTAAAAGGTATCGGTTTGCGTATTCCGAAGGCGATTCAAGCGATGAACATTCCTCACATTCACGTCCTTCATGATTTGCAATTGGTGACGCCGTCCGGGCTTCGGATGTTTGGTGAAGAACAAGAGCCGTGGTACCTGCGGCCTGTTTACGCGGCATACCGTGCGCTTTGCCGCTCGCGACTCGGAAAACCTTCGCTTGTCATTTCTCCGTCGCAATTTTTAATCGACGAGTATAAGAAGGTTGGCTATTTTAAAGACACCGACGTTCGGCTGCTCCCGAATCCGTCGCCAAATGCACCAGAAGTGCTACGCGAAACAACACGCTCAGGCCCATTGCGCCTTTTATTCATTGGCCAGCTTGGGTACCACAAAGGGCTCGGGTTCTTGCTTGATGCATTTGCGAAATACGAAGGAGATGCGCGATTGCAAATTGTTGGTGGCGGACCGTTGCGTGGACTTGTTGAAGAGCGCGCGCAACACGATAAGCGCATTGTCTATCTTGGGTACACGCCACAAGAAGAGGTGATGAAGTGTATTGCTGCGGTTGATGCTGTTGTGGTGCCGAGCCTATGTTATGAAAATTCTCCAACGGTAATTTATGAGGCGCTGTCTGCCGGAATTCCACTTCTTGCCTCGCGTATCGGCGGAGTTGGTGAGTTAATCCAGAACGGAAAAACCGGAATTTTGTTTACCCCAGGAGATGAGTCTGATCTTCTTCGCGCGATTACTGTTCTTGATGCAGAGAAAGATGCGTTTGCTCAACGAAGAGATGTTATGCGCGAGACGGTCGCGCCATATGTCCTCTCAAAGTACGCCGATCGTCTCGTTGAGTTATTTACTGAGGTGATTGCGCGCTCGCTTCGTCAGTAAAGACGAATACTGTTGTTTTTCCACCATCGACAGCAAACCAATCATCGGTTTGCTGTTTTGCGCTTTCAATAATCGCATCACTCTTCCACCAGTAATTGCTTACAACGAAGTACGCCTTTGGTACGCCAGCAAGCGTCATGGCGGATTGCATGGTTTCTCGCGTTGGGGCGATTTCAACCATTGAGAGATATTTTTGGTAGAGTTCTCCGCCTGTCGGAATTGGGTAATAAAAAATGTTCGTGTGGTAATACTTTCGGAAGCCAAACTCTTGAAGCGCTGCCGCAGCCGTTGCTTGGTTTGAGAGAACGATATAGTCCGCGTCGTTTGTTTCGCGTTGGTTGATTGCGTATACCGTATCGAAATCCGCTTGGCTAACGTTGAATGCCGCGGATCGGGTGTATCCGTCATGACGTGGATAGAGATTGTATGTTGCAGCTGCACTAACGATGAAGAGCATAAGGAACGCTGCCGCGAATGGTGTTCGCGATGGAGGAGAGAACCGTGATGCAATACGCGTTATGACGCCATCAGCGAGCGGAATTGCGAATAGGGTTGCCAGAAATAGCAGGCGAAGGGAAAAATCTTGGCGCTCGTAATCGATGAGGTACGAAAAATCAATTCCCAGAGAGACGAGGACGAAGGAAATAAGGAGGCTGATCATCATGATTCCAGAATCGTTTGAAGATTCTATTTGGAATGTTTTTCGAAAAATCATTCCGATGGCTGCAAGGAACAGAATGATTGTTGAAAGATTTCCGATGACGAGGTACAGCGCATCAAGCCATGTGTTGCCTTGCGAGAAGAAAAAGCCGGTCATTGGAAGGTCTGAAAATTTCCAGAGATTATTGAATGCAAAAGATACTGGCGCGTGGCTCATGACGGCTTGAGCCGCGAAGAGAACAGGAAGCGCGATTGCTGCGCCAATTGTGAGGAGTAATCGAGTGGCAGTTTTTCGTCTTGATGTTTTCCATGTGCGTGTTGCGCAGAGTGCCACAAAGAAACATGCTGGAACTCCGGCGATTGGATGTGTGATGAGTGCGGCGCATGCGAAGACCGACGGTGCGATGAGATGTTGATATCGTTCAATTGTTTTGGGGATGGAAATGATACTGAGAATGGTAAAGAGGTATGCAAGCGACTGTGGTGTTGTTGAAATAAAATTGCCAAGTCCAATGAGAAGAATTGTGATTCCGAGTGGAAGTCGTCGCGCGGTTACGGTAAACGTGATTGCGGCAAGGATCGGAATGAGTAGCGTATCGATGACTCCAATAGGAATTCCTCCAAGAATATTCCCAAAGAGCTCGAGCGCGTATTCGCCAATGTAGTACAGCGGTTTTGGCGAGATCGTTCCATGTTCAACAATGTGGGCTATTGTTGCGCGATGGAGGAATGGATCGAATCCGTATCCGAGCGGGAATAGTGCCGTTGATGACGCGAATAGTGAAAAAAGTGTTGCAAACAGCGCGAGGGAACCGAGGCGTTTCGATCCTGTACGAAGGAGAGTAAAGCTGGTGATGAGCGCGACGACTGGGGCGATGATGCTGATTGGCGATAGCACGAGCCACGGTGATCGAACCGCGTCAGTGATTGGTGTTGAAAGTATTACTTGCCACCAAGCAGCGAGGGAGATGGCCGTGATGAGAGTAAGTGCAATGAAATGTTTGGATCGAGAGTGTTCGCCGTGAATAATGGGGAGCCTGATGTGGCCACGCGTCACAAAAAGTATTCCGCTGATGGTGATTATTGCGGCGATCCCGAGTGTCGCAGTATTTACCGATGTTGTGTAATACACGACGGATCCCGTTATCGAAAAGCATGCAACAGCAAGAAGGGACCCAATTGCGGTGGAAAAACCCCGAGTTTCGTTGGGGAACAGTATCGCTCCCAAGCGATGTCCAAGGGCTGCCAGAAGGCCAGTAATGAAAATGAAACTCAAGAAAATCAATGCCATAGCGTATACTAGGATCAATGCTCTTAATGGTACACGCGAATTGAACTATGTCCCAGAGAGGCTTCGCAAAACTCTATCCGCATGATCACATCATGAAGTATACGTGCGTTCCGTTGGTTCCGCGGTTTGTGCGACCAAATCACATTACGTTGTTCCGCATGGTGTTAACGCCGTTTGTGGTGTGGATTTTGTTCCTTGGTGATTACCGGCTTGGAATCCCGCTTTTTGTTCTTGCTGCGTTTACCGACATTCTCGATGGCTCAGTTGCGCGTATTCGTAAGCAGATCACGCCGTGGGGAATTTTCTTCGATCCGGTTGCGGACAAGCTTTTAGTTGGTGGCGTTGCGCTTACCGTCGCGTTGAAATATTTCCATCCGATTCTTGTGTTCGTTGCACTTTCGCTTGATCTGCTCCCGGCAATGGTATTTTTGTCGCGAAAGAATCCAAATAATCAGATGATGTCTGCAAACGTGTGGGGGAAGACGAAGATGTTTTTACAATTCGTTTCACTGACCACGCTTCTGCTTGGTATTTTCTTTGGCATGGAATCATGGATTATTGCTGGTGAATTTACCCTTGGTATTTCCTTGGCATTTGCGCTTATCGCTGCGATCACGTATTCCTTGTAGCGTATGAATGGACGAAAACGTTGGGCATTGCGGATTGGTGTTCTTGTGGTTTACGCCTGCACGTTGGGTTGGTTGACTGTTGGTACTGGCAACACATTCGCGTCACCTGATGAAAGCGCTAACGCATTTTTTGCGCAAACATTCGCAACAACGGGATCGATGATAACCTCTGAGCCGCTCAATGCTCTCGTGGGAGGGGTTATTCATCCGCGGTCGATGATCGCTCCAGGAACCGTAATTTTGCCAACGAGCTTTTTGGGATTTCCGTTCATAACTGGCGTGTTTCGATTCGTGTTCGGTTCATTCG
The DNA here is from genome assembly GCA_964425965.1 of uncultured Gammaproteobacteria bacterium. Taxonomy (GTDB): domain Bacteria; phylum Patescibacteriota; class Patescibacteriia; order UBA9934; family UBA9934; genus CAIKHN01. The sequence continues at coordinate 14,307 of CAYROW010000007.1, read as the reverse complement.
GCATGTTTGCCTTCACTCCGTTGATCGCAGTGTGTGGAGTGCTATCCCTATGGTGGGTGATTCGCCGGCTTACACAGCATGAACTTCTCGCGGATCTCTCAGCCTTTTTTGCTCTCATTCATCCGGCGCTGTGGTATTACGGAGCAAGGACCATGATGCCGAACGTTGCGTTTGTGTCGATGATTCTCATTGGCGTTGCATGCTTTATGCTTGCGCGGTTAAGGAAGTCGGGTGCACTCGGACTCCTTGCGGGATCGATATTCGCACTCGGTCTTACGATGCGCCTTGTTGAGGCTCCGGTTGCGATGATCGTTTTGGTCATTCTCGGTGTTGCATACAGAAAGACATTGCCATGGAGAATAGTATTCGCTGCGATGTTTGGTGGCGCGTTAGTGCTTTGCGTGTATCTTCTTGCGAATTCGACCTTGTACGGATCAGCGCTCGCAACGGGGTACACGTTGCCGGATTCTCGTTCGATGGGGGAGGCTGCTCCGTCCCCTTCGGTGTTTACAACGATTGGGCATTTGTTGTTGCCATTTGGATTTCATCCGCGCGCAATGCTGTGGAACATCTGGTGGTATGGTGTGCTCCTGTATCCTGTTTCAACGGCGCTCGCATGTGTTGGGGCGTGGTTTGCTTGGACGTCAAAAGCGCAGCAAAAGGCATGGCGAGTATTCGTTGTTTGTCTTGTGGCTGCGGCAGCATGGATGGTGACGGTATACGGAAGTTGGGTTGTTGTTGATAATTTAGATCCTCGATCAATCACGATTGGAAATTCTCACGTTCGGTATTGGTTGCCATTGTTTGTTGCCGCAAGCGTGCTCGTCGGACTTGCGATCGTGCGTATTGGCGAACGCATTTCGCGCCGTAATGGCCGAATCGCTGTATTTGCCGCGCTCGCAGTCGCGACGATCATCATGAGTATACAGACGGTGTTTTTCGGCATTGATGGTCTTGCCGCAACGCGATTTGCGATGCAAGCGTCCGTTGAAAAGCGAGAGGCGATTCTTGCGCGTACTGAGGAGCAATCGGTGATTATTGTCGACCATGCAGATAAATATCTTTTTCCTGCACGACGCGTTATTGTTCCATTACGATCAGATTCGACGTATGCAGTATTGCCGGCGCTCGTTTCTGCTGTTCCGTTATATTATTTTGGCCTCACGCTTCCCTCGGGAGATATTATTTATTTGAATACCGAAAAGCTTGCTCCAATGGGATTGGTTATTTCGCCAATTATCACTCTTGATAACGAGACGCTGTACATCATTTCCCGCGTCGATGGACTATGAAGCGAATATTGGTAAAATTCTCCATTGTCATTCTGGCATTTTTGCCATTCGTTTGGCTTTCGTGGGTGTCAGCATCGCCCAATGGCGAACGAACCGTGACATGGACTCCTGGGGCAATGTCTTCATTTGTTCAGTCGCCGCTACCCGCTGATCGAGTCTCTGACGTACAACATTCCGATCGAGGCGCTTTTGTTTCTCTTGAGAACGAGCCGGTGTATTTCTCGGTGTTTCCGCCGTCAGATGATTTTACGAGTGCTGATGTTTCCGTTGATTTTGATCCGCATGATGCATTTGCTGTCGAACTTGGTGGCATGACGAATCTTGCGGCATACGCATTTGATTTTCATGCGTTGTCCAATTCGGTTCTTGAACATTTGTCATGGAATGTTCTCCCAAACTCTGATGCAACGTCGGCGCTGACCGTCTTTGCGAAAGAGAGCGTGAAGGCGGCGGTAGAAGATTTTGCGCAACATCAGCCGGCGCGAAGTTCGGTGGTGACGTATCGCGCAACATTGCCAGGAACGTATCGGGAGGCGTCGTACGTCCCACTCGGTCATGAGCAGACGTTCTCACTTTCGCTTCGAGGAAGCCACGAGTACGTTACATACATCAAGAATGAATCATTTCATCTTGCACTTCGGTACCAGGATATCAACCGTACATTCGGCGCGGACGAAGGATACGTTCGTGTGTATGATGAAAACGGAACGGTCGTGCTCGATCAGACCATTGTTGATGATGGAGATATTTCTGAAGATCAAGTGTATTCGTGGCATGACATCGTTCTTGATGGAAGGTATTGGCCCGAGGGAGTGTATCGTGTTGAGCTTTCGGGAACGTCTGACGTCATGTGGCGTCAGTTTGTGACGAATCAGCGATACATGGCATTTAAAAATCGGATGTACGTTGGTGATGACGTTGGGTATCTCTCGACAGACCGGAAGACGTCGTTTGTAACGAACAGCAAGTCTATCGCCTTTGAAACATTCCATGCCGATTCTGCGCACCATGTTGCGCTCGGGACGACGACAATTGATATTCCGCAAAGTCACGTCTTGACGCGTGCCGCAATTTCGGACAACGGCACCGTTACCGGTCTTACTGACGCGGGAGACATTAAGATGACGGGGGAGGGGAAGTTTGCGCCGTCTGCGCAGGCGTTTTTTGATCCTGACCCACGGTCGCTTACGACGCAAACGAATCTCGATGACTCGACGATTCGATACGTGTACGCGAATCTTCCAGAACAAATCGTGAACGCCGATGGTTGGCGAACAGCGAGCACAACATTCACTCTTGCCGGTCTCGCGAAGGAAGCTGGGGCTTATAAATTCGCGCTCTCACTTCCCGGCTTTGCAACTGATGCACACTCGATTGATGTTCATGAATTCACTATCACCTTCCGCAAGGACCCGATCTCGTTGTTCGCGGCTGTGAAGCTCGAGCTCCGCCGCTGGCGCGACGCGGTGTATGAACGACTTTTCTAATATGTCGATTCCTCGATTTGGTTTTGCAGTCTCTTTCATAATCTATCTCGGACTTCTTTTTGCCGAGTATCTCCGGCCAGGATTTGTGTCGCATGTCATGAATGCGCATATCCTCTGGATCGCGATTATTGGATTCGGCGCGTACGAGCTCGCCGTCGATTCGGAATCAATGAACGCTAAAAAGCAATCAAGAGGATCCCTTCTTGTGTCGATTATTGTAGGAATCCTCCTTGCACTCATCATTTGGCGCCTTGGTTCGATTTTTGGCGATATGCGGTTGTTCTTTGCTCTTGCTGTTGGTATTCTGCCCTTTGTTCTTCTGAAATAAATGTATGACTTGTCTGTTTTGCTCGATTATTTCCGGTGAGATCCCTTGCTGTAAGGTTTACGAAGACGACGCCGTTGTTGCGTTTCTTGATATCGGTCCCGTCAGTACGGGCCATACGCTTGTGGTTCCTAAGGCGCATGCAGAAAATCTTGCGGCAGGAACGGTAACTGACGCTGAGCACCTCATGTCTGTTATTTACACAATCGCTCCGTCAATTCTTAGGGCCGTCGGCGCTGATGGATACAATCTTGGTATGAACCACGGTGAATGCGCCGGTCAAGACGTGATGCATACGCATTTGCACATCATGCCTCGCACAAATGACGTTCCACGATCGTTTACGAAAACGCATCCGTCGAAAGAAGAACTTGTTGCAACGGCAGAAAAGATTCGGAATGAGATTGCGAAGCGATAACGTCGATGGTATGCGAATCGTTTCTTTGAACGCGTACTTTGGATTCTGTTTTGACGAGTTCGTGGAATTTGTGAAGCGAGAAGCGCCGAAGACGGATGTGTTTTGCTTTCAGGAAGTATCGTCAGCGACAAATCCGCCGAATCCCGCAACGACGTGGGGCAGGCGCGCTGATCTTCTCGGAGACCTTCAAAAGATTCTTGTTGATTTTCATTTCGTCTATACAAAAATGGGAGATGATGTCGAAGTCGACGTTTCCGTTGATGGCCATTCAGAATTGGGAATCGTGACGTTTGTAAAGCGCGCGCACCAGATTTTGCGGAGTGAGACGGTGTTTATTGCAAACGGACCAGAGACATTTGACGGGGAGCATATTGCGACGCTCGGGCATGTTGCGCTTCGAACCGATATCGTTATGTCTGGTCGTGAAATCGCGGTTGTGAACGTCCACGGAATCTCTGAGCCTGGAGATAAACGTGACTGTGAGGTTCGTCTGGAACAATCGCGACGGACGCTTTCATTGGTTGCCAACGCTCAGAGCGAAACAATCATTATTGGTGACTTTAATCTATTCCCTGACACAGAATCGATTCAGATGATCGAGAAGGCTGGATATCGGAATCTCATCATCGAACACGGAATCACGACAACGCGCGGAACGAACATGCACAAACTTTGGCCGCAATACGAGCATGGGAAGTATGGGTTTCAAGAATTTGCTGATTACGCGTTTGTTTCTCCTGGAATTCGCGTGGCCGATTTTGCCGTTCCTGATCTTCCGATTTCCGACCATCTTCCGTTGATTCTCGATATTTCTCGCTAATCTTAGTGAAATCCTTGCTCGATCAGTGAAAAAATCGTAGAATTGAGGCTAATATGAAGGTATTTGTTGCAGGATCGGCGGGGTTTATTGGGACGAATTTTGTTCGGATTTTGCTTCGGGAGAGGCCGGATTGGGAGGTGCTGAGTTTTGACGCGTTAACGTACGCCGGCAATCCAGAGAATCTTGATGAACTTTCAGCGAATCCACGTCACCGATTTGTTCAGGGCGATATTACTGATGCCGCGGCTCTCGATCGTGCAGTAGCCGAATTCGCGCCTGACGCTATGGTGAACTTTGCCGCTGAGACGCATGTCGATCGGTCGATTCACGGTTTTGCTGATGTATTTGTTCGTACGAATGTGATTGGCGTGCAAAATATTTTGGAGGTGGTAAAGGCTCATAATATTTCTCGTTACGTTCAGGTTTCTACTGATGAAGTGTACGGCGCGCTTGAGCTTAATGATGGGAAGATTTTCACCGAAGACACTGCGCTCGCCCCGAATTCTCCATACGCCGCATCGAAGGCTGCAGGCGACTTGTTGTGCCGTGCATACTTTAAAACGTACGGGACGCCGGTCATGGTCACACACTGCGGGAACAACTACGGTCCATATCATTTTCCAGAAAAAATTATTCCGTTCTTCATTACTCGTGCAATGAATAATCAGCCATTGCCGTTGTACGGCGACGGTTTGTATGTTCGTGATTGGGTTCATGTTGAAGATCACGGTCGCGCGATTCTTGCGGTGTTAGAAAAAGGCGAGGCTGGACAGTCGTATAACGTCAGCGCCGATAACGAACGATCGAATCTCGACGTCGCGAAAATGATGTTGCGTATTTTAGGAAAGGACGAATCACTCATCACGTTTGTGACTGACCGACCCGGCCATGACCGTCGATACGCAATTCAGCCGAGCCCTGCGCTTGCCGCACTTGGATGGGCACCGGTGTATGACGCTGCGCATTTCGAGCAAGGACTGCGCGAGACCGTTGAGTGGTTCCAGAATCATAAAGATTGGGCCGACCGTGCAATCTCACGAGCGAAAGGTGTAAATCAACATATCGCATAGCGTATGAACCGCCGCATCGTTATTTTTGGAGGAAACGGGAACCTTGGATCAGACCTCGTGAAAGAGTTTGTTCGCGCTGGCGATTCGGTTGTTTCGGCGACGCGAAATGATTGTGACGTGACGGTTGCGGAAAACGTCGAGAAATTTCTCGCGGATCATCCTGCAGATATTGTTATAAATGCAACGGCGTATAACGCTGTCGATCTTGCTGAATCCGAGCCTGCGCGATCGATCGCAATGAAATTGAACGGTGAGGCTCCGGGAGTTTTGGCTCGCGAGACGAAAAAGATCGGTGCAAAATTTCTGCACTTTTCATCGGACTACGTGTTTTCAGGTGATGCAGCGTCAGTCTTCGACGAATCCGCATCGACGAATCCGGCGAATGTGTACGGTGAAAGCAAACTCGCGGGGGAGGTTGCGGTTCGTGCTGAAAATGATTCAGCGTACATTGTTCGAACGTCGCGGTTGTTCGGTCAGCAAGGCGCGTCGCCTGATTGTAAGCCGAGTTTCGTCACACTCATTGTTCAGCG
>CAYROW010000007.1:0-8265 GCA_964425965.1 uncultured Gammaproteobacteria bacterium | reverse complement strand
CAAACAGGAATTCCTGGACTCTTCGCCTTCACGCCGACGCGATTTGGTGATGAACGCGGTTGGTTTTCTGAGGTGTTGAGCTTGGTTGCGTTACGAAATCTTGGACTACGAACTGATCTCGCGCAAATCAATGAAGGCCAATCAACAAAAGGGATTCTTCGGGGTATGCATTTCCAGGCTCCACCATTTGCGCAAGCGAAAATCGTGTCGTGTACGGCGGGATCAATTCATGATGTCGCTATTGATATTCGAAAGAATTCTCCGACGTTCGGAAAGCATTTTGCAATCGAATTGAGTGCGGCAAATGGTAGGGCGTTGTACATTCCAGAGGGCTTTGCGCACGGATTATTGTCTCTTGAGGACGGTTCTCGAATTCGATACCACGTGTTTGGTGCGTCGTGGGAAAAGTCGTCGGAAGGCGGCTTGCGATATAACGATCCGGCACTGGAAATTGCATGGCCTGACGTTGGAGTACCTTTTTCCGCTAATGCTCGCGACGCTTCGTGGCCACTCCTTTCGGAATTCCAAACGCCATTTACAGATGCGCTGTAATTGATAACCTGGTTCTATATGAAAGCTCTTATTGCTGCTGGAGGGCGGGCGACACGGTTGCGACCAATTACGTGGACGCGAAACAAACACCTTATTCCGCTCGCGAATAAGCCAATGTTGGCGAACGCTATTGAGAAGCTTGTTGACGCGGGAGTTACAGAAATTGGGATCAACATTAATCCGGGCGATACAGAAATCGCGGCAGCGTTTGGTGACGGTTCTCTATATGGCGCGAAGATTACCTACCTTGAGCAGCAGGGTGGGCCGCTTGGATTGGCGCACATTGTGAAGAACGCGAAGTCATTTCTTGGAACGGATTCATTCGTTTTTTATCTTGGCGACAACATTATTCTTGGAAGCCTTCGACGCTTCATTGAACGTTTTGAAAAAGGCGATCTCGACGGATTGCTCGCGCTTTCTCGTGTTCCAGATCCGCAGCGTTTTGGTGTGCCAGTTATTGAGAACGGACGCATTACGAAAGTGATTGAGAAGCCGAAAGAGTATGTTTCCGACTTTGCGGTAACTGGTATTTATTTGTACAACAGCAAAATTTTTGATGCAGTCGAATCGATTGCCCCAGGTCCGCGTGGCGAGTATGAAATTTCTGATGCACATACGTGGATGATCGATCACGGTGCAAATGTTGGATTTGAGGAAATTACGGGTTGGTGGAAGGACACGGGAACGCCAAAAGATTTGCTAGAAGGGAATGCGTTGTTGTTGAACGATCGTCAAGCATGGCAGATTCGCAATGAAGGAACGGTCGATGCAACTGCGGTGGTGCGGGGCGATGTCGCAATCGGGAAGGGAACGATTGTTGGAAAGAATGTTATTGTTCGTGGTCCTGCAGTGATTGGTGAGAATGTTGTCCTTGAGGATTGCTATATTGGTCCGTATTCATCAATTGGGAATGACGCAAAGATTCACGGTGCAACGATCGAGAATACGATTGTGTTTTCGGGTGTGACGGTGAAGGATTGTCATATTGTCGACAGCCTCCTCGGCCAGAATGCGACAATTACGAAGGCGATGGCATATCCTCCGCGTGGCCATCGATTAATCGCTGGCGATAATTCGTCCATTGAGCTCTAGCGTTGTGCCAAAAATTTCTGTCGTTATTGTCAGCTGGAATGTTCGCGAGGTGCTTGAGCAAAATCTTGCACAGCTTTTCGCATTGCGCCGTGACGATTTTCCGATAGAAGTTTTTGTTGTCGACAATGGATCGGCTGACGGCTCTGCGCGAATGGTTCGGGAAAATTTTCCATGGGTGCATTTCGTCCAAAATGACTACAATGCGGGTTTTGCAAAGGCATGTAACCAGGCGATTCGCATGGCGAAGGGCGACGTTATTCTTTTGTTGAATCCCGATAATCGTATCGAGCCCGGAACGCTCGAGCGGACGTACCAGGAACTCATGGAACACCGCGATATCGGTGTCATTGGCGTGCGACTGGTGAATGAACATGGGGAAGTTGTTCCATCAGTTCGTCGCGATCCATCGCTTCGTGATCAGCTTGCGGTTCTTTTGAAACTTCCACACGTCTTTCCGCACATTATCGACACGTATCTTGCAAGAGATTTCGATTACGCGGTATCGCAAGATGTTGAGCAAGTTCGTGGATCGTATTTCGCCTTCCGTCGTGAGATCATTCGAGAGATCGGTATGTTCGATGAACGGTTTTTTATTTGGTTTGAGGAAGTAGATTTTTGTAAGCGTGTACGAGGAAATGGGTACCGTATTCGGTATTGCGCCGAAGCGGTTTGTCGAGATTTGGTTGGGCGAAGCTTTGCTCAGGTTTCGGTTTGGCGAAAGCAGCGCCTGTTTTTTACGAGCGCGTGGAAGTTTTTTTGGAAGTGGGGAGTACGGACGTAATATATGCGCCTCGCATTGCATCTCTCGACATTTAACGGCTCCGAGTTTTTACCCGGTCTTTTTGCGTCGCTTGAAGCGCAGACGGATCAGGATTGGGTACTGCGTATTCGTGATGACGGATCAAAGCCGGAAGAGCGTATCGCGATACAAGCGCTTGTTGCTCAGTACGCGGTGCGTCGACGAATCGATTTTGTCGCTGGCGAAAACATGGGCTTCGCGGCGTCGCAGCAGGACATGTACGCGTCACACGATGAAGAACTCGTGCTTTTGGTGAATCAGGACGTCCTTTTTATGCCGACGTATATCGCAACAGTTCGTGCGTATATGAAGGAGCATCTGGACGTCGGCGCTGCAGCGGGGACGATTCTTCGATGGAATTGGGATGCTCGTCGAGTACCGCATTTTACGAATCGGATTGATTCGTTGGGCTTAGCTCGCAGCGCATCGCATAAGGTTTTTGATATTGCGTCAGGAGTGTTGCTTGAAGATTGCACGGCGCATCATGTGCCGGTGTTTGGTATTTCTGGCTGTTTACCTATGTATCGAAGGCTCGCGCTTGGTGCACAGGTGTTTGATCCAACGTACGTCATGTATAAGGAAGATGTTGATGTTGCGTATCGCTTACGCGAGCTTGGGTTCCGTTCCGTGCGAGTGCCTGGCGCTGTCGCGTACCATTTCCGCTCGTTCCAGCAGTCGTTGTTGCATATTGGTGTGAACACGCGATTCCAAGAGCTCTCGTATCGCAATCACTGGCGGAATCTTATAAAACATCTTTCGCTTCGTGATTGGCTTCGTGACGGCTGGGCGATTCTTCCATTTGAGTTTGCGAAGTTTGTATTCTTCTTGTTTACCAATCCAAAAATTCTTTGGCGAACGGCGCGATATTTTTCTTCGAAATCTCTATGACGTACGATATCGCCATTATTACCGTGTCATACGACAAGATCGTGGAAGAGTGTTTGCCGTCTATCGCTCGCGCCATGGCAGTATCGCCGTTAAAGGTTGCGTTCGTACTCGTCGATAACGGATCGCCGAACCTTCGCGCACACGAATTTGTGAAGGCGCATATTCCAAACGCTATCGTGATTCTTCGAGATAAGAATTACGGTTTCGGGAATTCATGTAATCGTGGAGCTCAAGAGGTTGATGCAGAATATTATTTCTTCTTAAATCCAGACACCGTTCTTGTCGATGAAACGATTTTTGATCGTCTTCATGCGTTTATGCGCGAACGGCCGTGGACAGGCATCGTTGCGCCTCGTATTCATTATTTAACTGGCGAGCTGCAAGAGACACATCGGCGGTTTCCGGCGTGGTATATGCCTATTGTGCAGCGCACATGGCTTGCGGAAACGGCGTTTGGTCGAGCGTATGCGGACAGATTTTTGATGCGCGAACGCGTGCTAAAAGAGCGCCGACTTGTGGACTGGGTACAAGGATCGGCGATGTTTATGTCGTCGGCGCTCTATAAAGAACTCGGAGGGTTTGACGATCAATTCTGGATGTATTTTGAAGACATTGATTTGTGTCGACGCGTGTGGGAGCACCACCGCCCAGTGTATTATTATCCTGATGTTGTCCTGCAGCATGTCTACGGAAAGGGGTCTGCGACGCCGGGAGGATATCTTAAGAATCTTTTGACGAATCGTCAGTTGCGCGCGCATATTTCCAGTTGGATTCGCTATGAATTGAAATGGCGTCTCTTTTCTGAGCGAGTCGTCTCGACGAAGGCGTAATTATGTCTCTAAAGGTCGTTGTCCAAATTATTACGTATCGCACGGAAGGGATTGAGGCGGAGCTTGATGAGCTTTTTGATAGCCTTGCAAGAACGCGTGCCCCAGAAGGCGGATGGGTCCTTGCGATCATTGATCAGCCGTCAGCGCTTGGGAATCTTCGGGAATACTTGGACTCGAAAGTGAAGCCTCGGAGTGGGGTCGATCTCCCCGAAGTTGTCTGTGTATACAATAATGAAAATCCTGGCTTCGCTGGCGGGCACATGAAGCTTCATGAAGCGATTCGCGATCGAAATCCGGAGTTTGTGTATTTGCTGAATCAGGATGCGTACGTTGACGAGAATTTCTTGTCGTCAATTGTGCAATATGCAGAACGAAATCCGAACGCTGCGATTATTCAGTCGAGAATTATGCGTGCGCAAACGCCTGAGCTGTATAACTCCGCTGGCAACGCGCTGCACTTTTTAGGATTTGGATATTCGTTAAAGAATGGCGACGATCGGTCGTCGGCGAGCTCGCTCCCAATGTTTTACGCCTCTGGTGCTGGCGTTCTCATTCGATCTTCCGTCCTTGATCGCATCGGCGGAATGTTTGAGCCAATGTATTTCATGTATCACGAAGATGTCGATATTTGTTGGCGTGCGCGTCTTGCGGGGTTTGATATTGGTTATGCTGATGATTCGGTTGTTTACCATCGGTACGAATTTTCACGCAGCATGAAGAAGTTTTTTTGGATGGAGCGGAATCGTCACCTCACGAATTTGTGTAACTACGATATCAAAACCTTGTTCTTTATTGCTCCGCCGATGTTCGTGATGGAGCTTGGAACGCTAGGATTCGCATTTCGTTCAGGGTGGTGGAAAGAGAAGCTTCGAGCGTGGGGATTTTTTGTACAACGTTCGACGTGGAAATACATTCAGGAGCGTCGTCAATTCGTGCAATCGATTCGCGTAACGTCTGACCGCGACATGCTTGAGCACATGGTTGGCGTTATTACTGCGCAGGAAACCGAGAATGCCATCATGAACCGATTGGTGAATCCGGTATTGGGTGCGTACCTCCAATTATTGAAAAAGATCGTTCGATAATGTAGGGTGTGCCGCGGAGGTATTCATGTCCCTGTTCCGTTCTTCGCATCTTGCGGTTGAGACCGCGATGCGTACCGCTGATCGTCGTCTGGAAATGGAGGATTCCTGGGGCCCGGATTTCCCGACGCTCCTCGAATACATGGCCTACGCCACGGCTCCTTTCAGTGCGTCATTCGAAGTTTTTCGTCGGCTGCCTCGCGATCACCGCGGTCGGACGATGATCGTTGTTACGGACTTCCTTTCGTCAGACCCGGAGTCGCTCAGCGAGACCAACGAGGGATTCCGTTGGGCGCTCTCCAATATGGAGGATATCCTCGACGGGTTAAACGAAACGTTCGTGTTCTGTACGAGCGATACACCGGCTTGTTCGGACACGATCGATAAAATCATTTCCCGTGCGGGGGCTGAGATCAGGGGGTGTCTTTCGTCGATTGCTCCGGTCGGGTTCGAGGGCTGCGCCACGAATCTTGGCGAGCAGGCTCGGATGATTGGTGGTCTCGCGTACGCGCGGCGCGTAAAGCAGCTGGTGTTCGTGAGCCCCATTGCGAGCATCGCGCGGGTGGCTGCCACGCATACCTGTGCGCTGCAGCAGATCGTGGACGCCGAGAATGCGCGTCTGCACGGGCTGACGACTCGGCGGGTAATTTCTCCGGAATCGTGGGATCGGCGTCAAATGCCGGAAGTGTTCTTCGTCGCTGTCGGTGAGTGGAGTGGCAAAACGCATGTCGAGCTCTCCCCTGGAAGCATCATGTCCAACGCTCAGCGCGCGTTTGGTCCGAGCACGGCGGGGCACGGCGGTGAATGCCATCTTCGTTACCGTGCCGAACAGGATGTGACGATGAGCATCGACTACGCGTGCGGCGCTTTGGCACCCAAGGACATGCTGAAGCTCGTTCCGGATTGGGTGAAGAAACTCATGACGACGTCTGACTGAAGCATGTGACGTGACGCGCTGCGGCCCGAGCTTGAAAGAGCATCGGGCCGCGTTCGTTATTCGGGTATACTTTGGACACGTGCACTATGAAGCGTCCACCAACAATTCTTTGGTTCCTCGCTGCGTCCTCTGCAGCACTAGCTATTTCGGTGTTTGCGTGGTTTGGGTATCTTGCACCGCTATTCCTTCCAAACACAGGTGACGGCGAGTTTGCGACGCAGTCCGCGTTGTTGCCCGCGGCGTGGAAAACGTATCGCTCGGGAAATGTGTGGAGCGTTGGGTATCCGCAGTATTTTGATATTACCGTTGAGGAGAGCGACCATTCAGTGACATTTCAGCCGAGTATCGACCCGGGAACGAAAATGTATTTTCGCGTTCAACAACAGTCGCTGTCGCTTGATGCGTACACAATTGCCAGAAAGGCTGAAGGGTACCGTGTGCCAGAATACGTGACGATCGCGAATTACCCCGCGGCAAAATATACCGTTGGCAACGGACACATCGACTACGTTATTTCATATCATGACGGTGTCGTCATTGTGTCGTCAGATGATTTTGCTGACGAAACTCTCGCAATCATGCTTGTAACTTTTGCTCTGAATACGAAGTAGGTCTACTGCGTCAGCGCGACTTTCCAGATTCCGGTAATTTCGCCAATGGTTCCGAAGAACGTGAGGCTCTTTCCTGTGGCGTCGGGCCACATGTCGATGATTGACGCGTTGTCGACGAGCGTCGTGGTTTCTCGAGTTTCGTATTTGTCGCGTTCGACTGCGACGATTTTTGATGCGGTCGCGAACAAGAGCGCGCGATCACTTCCGTGCCAGCCGAGCGCAAGAATAGGATCGCTTTGACGCGCAACGAATGATCGATCTCCTGTTTGAGGATTGTAGACGTCAATCTCATTTCCGTCAGACGCTGCGAGAAGATTTTCCGTTGGGCTTTCGGAAAGGAGCGCTGTTGCGAGATCGATTTGTGTTACGGAATTTTCGGTAAGGTTTATGAGGTATGCACGATCACGAGTGTCTTTCAGAATGGCAACGGTCGCATTTCGAAATGCTACTGTGTACGTACTCGGTGGAAGAAGAGTGACGAGCGTGTCCGTATTCGCAAGTCGCAGTTCAACGTTCGAACCATTGTCGAAGAAGGAATATTCGGGGAGCGCATTCGCTGCCGCGGCAACCTCGTCTTCATTGAGTGGCCACTGGCCGTCGACTCGATAACCTATCGCATGTGGCTCTCGGTCATCGCCGCCTGTGATGAAGAGTGTTGATTCGTCGCTATTTAAGGCAATTCGATCTGTCGCGGTTCCAACATCGTGTGCGATGATTCGTTGAAGACGTGTGACGGTGTCATAGCGCCATACCTCGTGCGCTCGGCCGGATTCCACGAGGAGGTACACAAAACGACCGCTGCGATCACCAACGACAGAGATCGCGTTTTCCTCAAGAAGAAGTTCGGGATGTGCTTCAGAGAAGAGAAGTGCAGTGATGTATGTGGTTGATCCGCTGCCGACAGTGACGTGCTGGTTCCACGGTTGATATCCGGCTTTTTGAAGGAGTACGTCGTAGTCTCCAGGCGTGAGGCGTTGTGCAACGTATGGCGTTTTTTCGGCAATGAGCGCGTTGTTCATGGTGACAGTTGCACCGCGGGGGAGTGTAGTAATGGCAATAACGCCAGTTCTCTGTACGCGCCATGTTGAGAAATTTAATCGATATCCCGCGGTATACAAAACAATGACTGGTGCTCCAATCACGAAAATCGTTAAGAAAACGAAGAAGATCCCATTACGTAATTGCCGGTGCATGCCCGTAGTATAGCAGATGGAAATACCTCGCTAACATTAGCCAAGAACCTTGACTTTTTGGCCATTTTTTGCTATAGTATATGCGCAACCTGGTGACTTCATGGATCCCATCGTCTCCCGCATCTCCATCGTCAAGATCCTCAACGACTCCGAGATCTCGGACAGCGAAAAGATCGCTCAGATCAGGCTTTCCATCGGGGAAGCCGAAGCGGTCTCGACCCCAGGCATCATCCAGCGCCTCGTCGCGACTCCCAAGGAGCAGGGCGGGTTCGACTGGGTGA
>CAYROW010000006.1:10672-28911 GCA_964425965.1 uncultured Gammaproteobacteria bacterium | reverse complement strand
TTGTAATGTTTCGCCGCGCTTGATCCTTGAACGACGAGTTCTAGGAATCGTTTGTTGCCGTAGCCAGAACTTCCCATTGTTAATCCGGTTTGGTAGTTCGGAACAGTACGAAGCTGTTTGTAGCACGTTGCTTTAATTGCGAGTCCATTCAAGATGATCTCGCGTTCGGCGCCTTCTTCGAATTGAATGTCCTCCGGGAGAAGTGTTGTTTTGCAGTTACCGAATGAATCAATGCGCCACACGTCGAGTGCCGCGTCAGGAATATCAGAGAACATAAGTTTTTCCGATGGCACGTCTTTTTTGTCCCACACAATACGAGCTAAGCGGGGAAGATAGTCGAAGCTTCGGAACTGTGACGTTGCCGCGCGATCGATAATCTCCTGGCTGTATCCGCCGAACGCAAGAACTGTGCGAATATCGGTCACGTTCACGTGATCAGCGAGCCCGAACTTTTTTAAAAGCGATAGCACCTCGCCGTCGATGGTACAGACGACGAGAATTTTTCCAATCCAGAGGTACCCGAATGGTGTACCGTTCGGCCATTTTCGCGCAGCGCCGTGCCGAGGGGCAACGTTTACGGCAATAATCCCTTCTTGATCGTCAGATGCATCAAGTACGTCGATAAGGTTTCCTGCAGCTTCAATATCTGAAAATGCACCAGAGAAACTTGAAGGAATTCCTGGAAAAAGAACGCTATAACGTGTTTGCTGTCGAATTTGCGCGTTGCCATCTTGGCAGTCGGTAATGATCGAAATAAACATAGGAAGATAATTTGCATCGATCATGACACACGTAACGCGAAAAATCAACCATAATAGGGATTTGACGATAATTCGCTAAGCTGCTAATCTATTCAGGTTCTAATGCAATTCTATGAAACGTGAAAAAATCCTTGCCGACGTGTTTGACGGTATGGGAATGATGCGTCGGTTTCTCACCATGAAACGAGATCCGCATCAGTATCAAAAAGACATGCCGACACGTGCGCAAATTGCCGTCATGATGTTGCTGCAGCAAACGCCGCACATGGGCGTGAAAGATATTGCGCACGCGTTGTGCATGACGTCGTCTGGCGCAACGCAGACCATCGACAGTCTCGTGACGGAAAAATTGCTCACGCGAACGCCCGATCGCTCGGATCGTCGAAAGACGGTCATTAGCCTGACAGCGAGGGGAAAACATGTTTTAGCGAAAGCGAAAGCGGCACACAAGGGAATGATGACCGTCATGTTCGCGCCGCTCTCAACCGAGGAATTGCTTCAATTGAAAAACATTCAAGAAAAGATTATCGCGCATCTGCAAAATGTATGAGCACACCGTTGCAAAAGAAGTCTCCGCCAAGTATTTTCTCGGTTCTTACTCCGTATCGTGGCTTTGTTGCATTTTTAGTTATTGTCGCCGTTGCGATGAACTCGGTGAGCTTAGTGATTCCAAAACTTGTTTCTCGAGCAATCGACGCGTATTTAACCCATCGATTTGATCCATCAACCATCACGATCGAGTTTGTTGCGATCGCTATAGGTATCGCCGTTTTGACGTACGTCCAAGGCGTTATGCAGACGTACGCATCTGAGCGCGTTGCGCGAGACGTCCGTAATGCGTTGACCGAGAAAATTTCTCGGCAAAGTTTTGCGTATATTCAGGAAAAAACTCCTGCGCAATTGTTAACGAACTTAACGTCAGACATTGACGCAGTGAAGTTATTCGTTTCACAGGCAATCGTATCGCTTGTGTCATCGATGATTATTATTGTCGGTTCGGCAATGCTCTTGCTTTCTATTCAGTACCAGCTTGCAATTGTGGTGTTGTGCGTGTTGCCGGCGATTGGATTTGCATTCGCATTAACGTTGTCGCGCGTCCGCCCACTGTTTAAAGCATCACAGGAAGTTATCGATTGGTTAAACAAAGTCATTAACGAAAGCATTCTTGGTGCAGCATTTATTCGTGTCGTGAATGCGCGAAAAACGGAAGAAGAGAAATTCACCGTCGTGAACGCAAAGGCAAAAGAGGTGAGCATGAATATTCTCTATCTCTTTGCCGGCCTCATTCCAATTATCACGTTCGTTGCGAGCTTTGCGACGCTCTTGATTTTGTTCCTTGGCGGTCACCTTGTTATTGGCGGCGGACTTTCGCTCGGCGATTTTGCGGCATTTAACAGTTACGTTGGCTTGATGATTTTCCCAATCCTCATGATCGGCATGATGAGCAACGTCATCGCTCGTGCGACAACGTCGTATGAACGCATTACGGATGTATTAAACGCACCAGATACCAAAGACAACGGAACCCGCGTAACCGATATTCGTGGAGATATTGACGTAAAGAACGTCTCCGTGATGTTTGGCGAAAAGTACGCACTTCGAAACGTCACGTTGTCAGTGAAGGCCGGGACAAAGACCGCAATCCTTGGGCCAACTGCTGCAGGAAAGACCCAATTGCTCTACGCATTGATTGGGTTAATTGATCCGCAAGATGGATCGGTGTTGTACGATGGAATTTCCATGAAGGAATACGAAAAAGTATCGTTCTATCGTCAGATCGGGCTGGTGTTCCAAGAGAGCATCATGTTCAACGTATCGGTTCGTGAGAATATCGCGTTTGCAGGAACCGCAACTGATGCCGATATCGAAAAGGCGATTGCAACTGCAGAGCTGGGCGATTTTGTTCGAACGTTGCCGCAGGGGCTCGACTCAATCGTTTCCGAGCGAGGATCAAGTCTTTCCGGAGGCCAGAAGCAGCGCATCATGCTTGCACGTGCACTCGCATTGAATCCAAAAATCCTTTTCCTCGACGACTTCACTGCACGTGTTGATGCGAAGACAGAACAAAAGATTGTAGCGAATATTGCGGCAAACTATCCGGGAACTACTATTGTTTCCGTCACACAGTCCATTGCGCCAATCCAGAATTACGATCAAATCATTCTGATCATGGAAGGTGAAATTCTCGCGAAAGGGACGCACAACGAACTCATGCAGACGTCGCCAGAGTACGTCCAAATGGTTGAATCACAGCAAAGCACCAGCGCATATGAACTATAATCTTGCCGAAAATAAAGGGACATCATCAAACGCGCTTCTTGCGGTTGCGAAGAAATTCGTTCCGTTTATTCGCGGGGAACAGAAGGGAATGATTATTGCGCTTATCGCAATTATCGTGAATTCCGGATTAAACCTTGCTGCGCCAATTATTGTTGGTCACGTTGTTGACACATACATCGTCACGCGACAGTTCGACGGCGTTATCACGTATTCCTCGTTATTGCTTGCGATTTTCGGACTTGCGGCATTAGCGCAGTACACACAGACTCGTGTCATGGGCGCAGTAAGCAACCGAGTCTTATTCACGTTGCGAAATGCAATTTTCACGAAGCTTCAAATGCTTCCTGTTGCGTTCTTCAATCAGAACAAGGCAGGAGATCTCATTTCTCGCATCAACAATGATACGGATAAGTTGAACCAATTCTTCTCTCAGGCATTGATGCAGTTTATCGGAAGCGTGTTCATGGTTATTGGCGCAGGTATTTCGGTGCTTGTGATTAACCCACGACTTGGTGCTGCGGCGCTTGCGCCAGCATTGTTCTTGCTCGTTGTTACTCGCGTACTTTCCGGGTGGATGAAGCGAAAGAACGCAAAGAGTCTTGAAACAATCGGTGACATGAGCGCGAGCATTCAGGAGAGCCTGAACAACTTTAGCGTTATTGTCGCGTTCCATCGACAGGATTACTTCCGCGATCGTTTCACGACGGTGAATGAGAAGAACTTCAAGGCGTCCATTACAGCCGGACTCGCAAATACCATCTTCACGCCAATCTACGGCTTGTCGAGTAACATTGCGATTCTCGTGGTTATTGCATACGGAGCGCATCTTATTGGGCTCGGTCTTCTCACAATTGGTGTCTTGATAAGTTTCCTCACATACGTGACGCGGTTTTATGATCCGTTGCGCCAGATTGCAAACCTTTGGAGTTCATTCCAGCTCGCGCTCGCGGCATGGGATCGCATCTCTGATATTTTGGGTATGCCATCAGAAATGGCTGACGGAACAGGGGCGACTGCGCGTCTTTCAGGACCGGTTCTTGAATTCAAGCAGGTGAATTTCCATTACCCGAACGGTAAAACCGTTTTGCACGACGTGAACTTGTCGCTCGAGGCGGGAAAGACGTACGCCCTTGTTGGTCCAACCGGAGGTGGAAAAACCACCACGGCGTCGTTGATGGCGCGTTTGTATGAT
This sequence comes from uncultured Gammaproteobacteria bacterium, assembly GCA_964425965.1. Lineage (GTDB taxonomy): Bacteria > Patescibacteriota > Patescibacteriia > UBA9934 > UBA9934 > CAIKHN01. Next base: position 24,678 of record CAYROW010000006.1, on the reverse strand, counting down.
CCGTCGGAAGGGTCGGTCGTGTTGCACGGAACAGACATTCGGTCGTACACATCTGCTGATCGTGCAAAACGTATCGGATTCATTTTGCAGGAGCCGTTCTTGTTCACGGGAACCATTCGCGACAATATTGTGTACGGAAACGATGAACTCGCATCGGTGACGTCGAACGAACTCGTCGAGATTATTTCGAAGAGCGGACTTTCGTCGTTGTTGCCGCGATTTGCGGAAGGCCTAGACACGCCAGTGACGTCGAACGGAAATTCCATGAGCCTTGGACAGCGCCAGCTTATTGCATTCATGCGAGCGGTGTTGCGCAAGCCGGACATTCTTATTTTAGATGAGGCAACCGCAAACATCGACACGGTTACTGAGCAGCTTCTTGAAGAAATTCTTCGTCAGCTTCCGCCAACCACAACACGCGTGATTATCGCGCACCGTTTGAACACGATTGAAGCAGCGGACGAAATTTACTTCGTGAACGCCGGAACCGTGACGCCTGCAGGATCGCTGGAACATGCGGTCGAAATGGTGATGCACGGAAAGAGGGAATCGTAGTTCTGAACGGAATCTGATTCTTTGGAGGGGTTGTGACGGGAATCTCCCCCTCCTTACGAAGGTGGGGGTTGGGGGGAGGTGAATCATCCGGGTCGGCTGTCCTCGCTTGCAACGACACATGTCGTTTTTTCGACCTGTAAAGCTTCACGCTGTGCTGCGATCTGAACCGGAAATTCAGAAATAATCACTTCGAACTCGAAAATGCACAATCGCTAATCGCGTGCGGCTCCACTGGCCTCCTCGCAAATCACCAAGACCGACCAACGTTTTCTTAATGCAAATGAGTTGCGTTAACAAAACCCCCTGTTTCAAATCGAACACTCCTACTCCCGACACTTTCTCGCGTCACCGTTCCTGTCCCAGCCTACGCTAAAGATCAGTTCAGTCCTGGTCAGTTTTCGTTGTTTCCCGTACACTCCTCCCGAATATGTCCATGCCAACGGAGATTATTATTTTCTACAAATACGTTCGGATCGCTGATCCGGCAGGGTTTGTGGCGTGGCAACGGGCAACGTGTGAAGAACTTGGATTGCGTGGCAGAGTGCTTATCGCATCTGAAGGAATTAATGGAACGCTCGAAGGATCTTCCGAATCGATCGCAACGTACGAAGCTCGGATGCACGATCGTCCGGAGTTCTCGGACCTTTGGTTCAAGTCGAGTCCTGGAACAGGGGAGGCATTCAAGAAACTCGTGGTGAAGCTCCGGTCCGAAATTGTCGCAACGGGGCTATCGAAGGATCAGGATGTTGATCCGAATGTTGTTACCGGAAAACATATCGAGCCTCATGAGCTCAAGCGATGGATCGAAAATGGCGAAGACTTTGAAATCATCGACATGCGCAATGATTACGAGTACGCTGTGGGCCACTTCGCCAACTCCAAGAACAGCACCATGGCGAACTTTCGAGACTTACCGAAGATCGCGTCGAAGTTTGAAACGCTGAAAAAGAAAAAAGTGCTCACGGTGTGTACGTATGGTGTGCGGTGCGAGAAAGCGTCGGGGTTCCTGAAGCAGCAGGGATTCGAAGACGTCTATCAACTTAACGGCGGAATTGGGACATACATGAAGCAATTTCCGGGGGAGGACTTTTTAGGATCGTTGTACGTATTTGATGGGCGAATGACTGAACAATTTACAGATGCATATATGGTGATTGGTGAATGCACGGCATGCGGTTCAAAAACAGAGCGTTTCGGAAACTGTGCGTGGCATGAGTGTCACAAACAATTGTTAATTTGTTTGAATTGCGCAAAACACGAAAAACATATTTGGTGCAATGACGACTGTATGATTGGTGCTGCGTCAGGAGTTCCGATTCGATAATCTTTTTTATGGACCACGGCAACGTTATCGTCAGGTTCGAAAATGTGTCATACGCCTACGACGGGGATTACCCGATTCTTGACGACGCTAATTTTTCGATTCGTGAGAATAGTAAAATCACCGTGATGGGCCAGAACGGCGCAGGGAAGAGCACGATTTTTAAAATGATTTTGGGGGAGCTCAAGCCCGATGCTGGGCAAATTCATATTCAGAAGGGCGCGACGATCGCTATTGGTCGACAGGTCATGGGTCGCGAGCATCTGACAGAATCCGTCCGCGATTTTTTTGCGCACGCGTTTCCAGAAATTACGTATGATCTCGACAAACGTATTGCTGAGGTGCTTGAAGCAGTGAATCTTGTTGCGCCACTTGAGAAGATCGTTGGTGACTTCTCTGGCGGACAGCAGGCGCGATTACTGCTCGCGTACGCACTCATTCAAGAGCCAGACATTTTGCTTCTTGATGAGCCAACGAACAACCTTGACCGTGACGGCATCGATCATCTCACAGGATTTTTGATGATGTATCAGAAGACCGTTCTCGTTATTTCCCATGACGCTGACTTTTTGAATGCGTTTACGGAAGGCGTGTTGCATCTTGATGTCTACCGTCATCAAACCGATATGTACGTTGGAAATTATTCCGACGTTGTTGAGGAAATCGCGGCACGTGTTGAACGCGATCGTGCAAAGAACGCACAGTTATTAAAAGAGATTCAAGATCGTAAAGATAAGGTAAACTTTTTCGCGAACAAAGGAGGAAAAATGCGAAAACTCGCGAGCAAGTTAAAGGAACAAGCAGCGGAGGCGGAGGAAAATATGGTTGAGGTTCGTCGCGACGATCGAACTATTAAAGACTTCACTATTCCAACGCAGGACTTTATTGAAACCATGGTAACCATGACGTCGGTAAAGGTTATTAAAAATCATGAACCGCGTGACGCAAAGGTGCATATCAAACTTCGCCGTCGTCAGAAGTTGTTGGTGTCCGGAACAAATGGTATTGGAAAGAGCACGCTGCTTCGTGCATTAGCCGGAGGAAAAACCGAAGGGCTTTCGATCGATCCTGGGGTGAAGGTTGGCTACTACCGTCAAGATTTTTCTGGACTCGATTTCGAGCAAACCGCATACGACTCACTCGCGTCGGTAATGGAATTACAGTCGAATGAAACGTTGCGTGCTGTGGCCTCACAGTTCCTTCTCACGAGCGCTGTCCTTCAGAATACGGTCGGATCATTGTCTGAAGGCCAGAAGGGCTTGCTCTGCTTTGCACGATTCGTCTTGCAGGCTCCGGGATTGCTCATTCTTGACGAGCCGACAAACCATATTAACTTCCGCCATCTCCCAGTCATCGCAAAAGCAATCGATGAATATCAAGGTTGCGTGATTATGGTCAGCCACGCACCGGAATTCGTGTCGCAGATTCACTTCACCCAAACGCTCGACATGAGTGCGTTAAGCTAAAACGTTGAACGGGACGAGCTGCGAAGCTCGTCCCGTTGCGTTGATCGGCACGTTGCCGATCCGTTGTGTTCACCCGCAGATCGAATAGTTGGGGGCGTAGGTTCCCTTGTCGCTGAACAGACGCCGAAGGAGTTCTGCGTTCCGCTGTCGGCGGGCGATCGACCGCGGGTCATAAGGGTAGTCGAGCGTCAGCGACAGATCGCCGCGCGCGTACCGGAGGAGAACCACGATCGAGATCTTCTTCCCATTGACACGCGGATACGTGTTGGCGAGATCGATCCAGGGCAGATGCGCCCGAATTTCCGCGATCGCTGAAGCGGACGACGCGTGCCCCAGGCTCTTGAGGAGCTTTCGGTTCTGTTCTCGACGAGCGGTGCGGGTGTAGCAGGGAGGGTTGCGACGGCGAGCCATGCGTTGGTCTCCGGAGTGATGTTGTGGCCTCAGGCACGTCACGTCGATCGCGATCGACGTGACAAGGCCGGGGGAGTGAGTGACGCCTGAAGAAAAACGACCTGTCGTTTGGACAGATCGCCTTTCTTCAGTCACGCACGTGTATGACGTTGCGTTATGCAGAATGAGACGATCTGTCGTTGACACAAGGAAGCGCACGCGTAAAATCGCAAAGGCCATGAATTGGCATTGCGAGCGCGAAGGACTTCTTGGTATACGACTGAGCGTTCATAAGGATATATTGAGAATACCACAGTTTTTTTGTCTTGCAAGGCAATTGTGGATATTGTGCCTTCATGGTTCCTTCATGACGTCTCTGTATACTGGTTGCGTATGAAAATCCTCGTTGTTGAAGATGAGCAAAAATTAAACGCGGCGATTGTTCAGGGCTTGCGAAGCCGTGGGTATACGGTTGATGCGGTTTTTGACGGAAAAGAAGGGGAACGCGTTGCAAGAGAACATTCCTACGATTGTATTGTGCTCGACATCATGATGCCGGTGATGGACGGCCTCACGATGTGTAAAAATCTTCGCGCGTCTGGCGTGCAGACTCCGGTGCTTTTTCTGACAGCAAAGAGCGACGTCCATGAGAAGATTGCTGGGTTTAATGTTGGAGCGGATGATTACGTTGCAAAACCATTTTCGTTTGATGAACTCGTTGCACGAATTCGTGCGATCACTCGTCGTGCACCAAGCGTGCAAGGCGATGTCCTTACGCTCGACGCGTTGCTCCTCGACACAAGGTCGCAAGTGGTAACGGTCCATGGGAAGCCGGTCGATCTAACGTTGCGAGAGTACGCGCTCCTCGAGTATTTTCTGCGCAACCAAAACGCAGTCGTCACTCGCGAGGACATTCTCTCGCATGTGTGGGACCGATTTTATGACTCGCTGAGTAATGTCGTTGATGTTCACTTGAAGAACCTTCGAAAGAAATTGCCAAAGGATTATGCGAAACGTATTCAAACGGTTTGGGGTAAAGGATACCGGCTCGTTTCGTGACGAGTACTTCCGGACGCGTATTGCGCTCACGGCGATTTACACCGGTATTCTTGTTATTCTTTTGGTTTTATCAAGCGGGATTACGCGATCCGTTTTTTCTGAGCGCCTCAGTCAGCGTTTCGCGTTAGTTATCGATCAAAATGATCGGATTCACCCTGTGGTGTTTCCGGTGAACGTTGAAAATGTAACGAAAGATCTTTCAGATACTCTCATGCTCGTGAACGGAATTTTAGTATTCGTGTCCGTTTTTGTGAGTTACAGGCTCGCGACGCGAACATTGAAACCAATCGAGGATGCCTATGAGCGTCAGCGTCAGTTTTTGAGTGATGCGTCGCACGAACTGCGCACGCCGCTTGCGATTTTACAGGCGAATCTTGAGAATGAGCGCGATAGCGGTTCGGCAGAGCTTCGCGCATCTGCAGTCAGTCATCTTGAAGAAGTCGCGCGGATGAGCACGCTTGTTCGTGACGTGCTTTCGCTTTCAAAGTTGGAGCATGCGGGGTCGAGTAGCGCTCGCGTTCCTATTATCCTGAACGATATTCTCGAGACCGTTGTTAGTCGTCTCTCGTCGATCGCGAAGAATAATCACGTCTCGCTTACCCTCGAAGACGCGTCAGAAACATTCACGGTACTCGCAGCAGAAGAGCCATTCATTCGGGCACTTACCAATCTTGTGGAGAACGCGATCGTCTATAACAAGCGCGACGGCACCGTCACGATCTCTGCGCGACGCGACGGCGAGAAGGTTTGTATCACCGTCGAAGATAGCGGTGTTGGTATTTCCGAGACTGACGTTCAAAAAATCTTTGATCGTTTCTATCGCGCCGACAAGAGTCGTTCACGTCGAACTGGAGGAAGTGGCTTAGGACTATCGATTGCACGAACAATCGTAGAGTCATTTGGTGGGAGTGTTACGATGACGAGCGTTGTTGATGTTGGAACAACAGTATTGGTTCGGTTGCCTATCCACAGCGCTTCATGATTACTTCATTGGGTATTTTTTACTGTATGGTTGTTATTCTTAAACCGATGTTTATGACACTCACAAAGAAGTCTGTAGTGACGGCAGCGATTATTGCGACGTTTGGGTTCGGGGCTCTTGGTGCAACAACCGTGTTCGCTGCATCAGATGCTGCAGGAGAGCACAATCCAATGCAAAGTCTTGTGTCTGCAATTGCGACAAAATTTCATCTTGATGAAAAAGCGGTGCAGGCAGTGTTTGACGAACATCGAAACGCAATGCATGAAGAGCGTCAGGCTGATGCAAAAGATCATCTTGCAAAAGCGGTTACTGACGGAAAACTCACACAAGCACAGGCTGACGCGATTGCGGCAAATATGGAAACTCAGAAGGCGTTTTTTGAGCGCCTGAAAGACATGTCGTCATCTGAGCGCGACGCCGCAATACAGGAAAACATGAAGGCACAGAAAGCCTGGGCGGAAGAGCAGGGTTTGCCTAAGGAGCTTGCGCCGTTCGAGGGACATGATCGCCCAGCGTTCTCTGGTCGTATGCATGGGAAACGCGGTATGATGGACCGCGTCGAAAATAACTAAGCTTTTTATGCAGCGTACCGTTCAGCGTATCTCAATCCTTGTTGCGGCACTTCTTCCGATCGTTATCCTTGGCGTCTACGTGCTTCAGCCGAAAACCCCGCCACCGGAAACTGCCGCATCAGTTGTTGCGGTAACGCAAACGGCATCAACAGCCACGGAACAGACGACAACACCAACGACGAAAACCACCACGACCGCTTCAACACCTTCGTCTGCGACAACTTCTCCAACAACCACGACGCCGACATATGCGTACAAGGATGGAACGTACAGCCTTACGACGGCGTATCGCGTTCCAGAGGCCTCAGCACAGAAGCTTGGTGTTGAACTCACGATTGTTCACGACGTTGTTACTGCTGCGACCGTGACAAACATGGCAACGGAACAAACATCGTCAATGTATCAAAACGCATTCATGGGAGGGTACAAGACGTCAGTCGTTGGAAAGAGCATCGCAAGCCTTCAGATCGGTAAAGTGTCCGGTTCATCGTTGACAACCGCGGCATTTAACGATGCACTCACGGCAATCCAGAAACAAGCTGCGATCTAAGTATGGATCACCGTCAGGAATTTCAAGCAATTGGTACACATTGGTGTATCGATTTCCCCACAACACTCGACGCACAACGCGTCGAGTTTGTGATGGAGCGCATTCACGATCGTATCGAGATCTTCGATGCGACGTATTCGCGCTTTCGTGCGGATTCGATAGTGACGACGATGTCGAAGGCTGCGGGTCGGTACGAATTGCCATCGGATGCTGCGCCGATGCTCGCGTTCTATAGGAGACTGTACGATGTAACCGATGGCGCTGTAACGCCGTTGATCGGTAGAGCGCTTTCCGATGCCGGTTATGACGCGTCGTATTCGCTTGCCACGAAAGCAGTAACATCGCCGAAGCCGTGGGATGACGTCATGCGGGTTCAAGGATCGACGATCGATCTCCTTGAGCCTGTGCTCCTCGATTTTGGCGCAGCAGGAAAGGGATACCTCATCGACATTGTTTCTGACATTCTCGAAAGCGAGGGAATTGATTCATATTGTGTCGACGCTGGTGGCGACATGCGCTATCGAAGCGCAATAGGAGAAGTGCTTCGTGTCGGCCTTGAGAATCCGGCAGATACATCGCAGGCGATTGGTGTTGCGTCCATTGTGAATGCGAGTATTTGTGGTTCTGCGGGGAATCGTCGGACATGGGGAGCCTTCACACACATTCTCGATCCGAAATCGCTCACATCGCCAAAACATATTCTTGCAGTGTGGGTTGTTGCCAATTCCACAATGCTCGCCGACGGGCTTACGACGGCGCTGATGTTTATTGATCCGAATGCGCTACAATCAGCATTCGATTTCGAATATGCAATAATGCACGAGGATTTTTCGTTAACGCGATCCGAGGGCTTTCCTGCCGAATTCTTTCAATCTTAGCGTATTTCATGTACGATGTGGCTAAGAATTCTTAATTATAGCTATGGAAACAGTATTCCTTGTTGGGCAAATTGTGCTTGGGGCGTATTTCATTTTTGCCGGTGTCCCTCATTTCACGAAAGCAAAGGGATTAATCGAGTACTCGAAGTACAAGAAGGTTCCAATGCCAGAAGTTGGCGTGTACCTGAGCGGAATCATTTTGGTCCTTGGAGGACTCGGCATTCTGTTCCAGATGAATCTTGTCTGGGCTTACGGATTGCTCGCAGCGCTTCTTGTGGCGTTTGCGGTGATGATTCACAACTTTTGGACAGTCACCGACGAGAAACAGAAGATGACTGACATGATCATGTTCCAAAAGAACATCGCGATTGCCGCAGCGCTTCTCATGCTCCTTGCGAAGTAAGAAGACAAAACACCCGGTCCAATTGGCCGGGTGTTTTGTATTATGCGATATTAACGACGGTGTAGCGCGTGACGCGATCGTTCACTTTCACATCGACGACATCGCCGACCATGGCACCAAGCAAAGCGTTTCCGATGGGGGAGTGATGGGAGATTTTTCCTTTCATGGGGTTACTCTCCTGCGAACCGAGAATTTCATACGTGTAAGTCGCTGTTCCTGGCTCGAGCGTTACGGTCACGATCGATCCAATACGAACCTTTGTTGATCCGACTTCGTGAATAATAGGAATGGCGTGCGCGATTTTTTCTGTGAGCGACAGAATACGCCCGTTAATCCGCCGAAGATTGTGTTTTGCCCATTGGTAGCCTGCGTTTTCTGAAAAATCGCCCATTTCGCCGGTTCGAATGACTTCCGCCGCAGCAACGCCTCGTTCAACGTCGATAAGCCGTTGCAGCTCGCGTTTCATTGCTTCAATCTTTTCGGGAGTGAAATGCAAATCAGGCTCTTCGGTTTGTTGGCGTTCGAGTTCTTTCTCTCGGGTTGGTAATCGCATAAAAGTAGTGTACGCTTTTGGCCATGTCAAAGCCACTCCTCGATGTGAAAAACCTCCGAAAGTCGTACGGCAAGCAAGTTGTCTGCGACGATATTTCGTTTGTGGTAGGCGAAGGGGAGCATATTGCGCTGATTGGTCGAAACGGTGCCGGAAAGTCCACGCTTCTCAACATGCTCATGGGTATTGAGGAGCCTGACGCAGGAACGGTGCAGTTGCTGCCATGGACAAAACTTGGGATGGTTGCGCAGCACGACATTCTTCCCGGCGACGTCACAACGGAGGAATATTGTTCGCAGATGTCGGGGAAACCAGCGTGGGACGTTCGGAAACTTGCAGCGAAGTTCGGTTTACACGGAACTGATCTTGAGAAACCGCCAACCGCACTTTCTGGCGGATACCAGATGCGCGTAAAGATTGTTGCGATGTTGCTGTGCGACCCGAACCTTCTTCTTCTCGACGAGCCGGTGAACTATCTTGATCTTCCAACGTTGCTGTTGCTTGAACGGTTCCTCGCCGACTACGAAGGGAGCTTCATCATGACCGCGCATGATCGTGAGTTTCTTCAGAACACGTGTACGTCGACGTATGAAATCGAGCGTGCGGCGTTAACAACGTACCCTGGCGGTGTCGAAGAATATCTTGTGTGGAAGGCGGAGCAGCTTGAGTTCGTTCGGAAAAGCAATAAGCGTGTTGCACGAGAGATGGCGCATCACCAGGAGTTCGTGAATCGTTTTCAGTACAAGGCGAGCCAGGCGTCACGTGCGCAAAGCAAAATAAAGCACATCGAAAAGCTCCGTCGAAGCATCGTTGCCATTAAGAAGGATTTGTCGACGACGCGTATTGTTATCCCGACGCCGGTGATTGTTCCGGGTATTGCGGTACGTGTCGAAAAGTTGGCGATCGGATATGGCGACAAAGTCATCGGATCGAATATTTCATTTACGTTTAATCGCGGTGAGAAGGTGGTGATTGCCGGAGAGAACGGAAAGGGAAAATCAACACTTTTGAAAACGCTTGCGGGGATTCTTCCTCCGCTTGAAGGCTCGGTGAAATGGTGGCATCGCGCAGACATCGGCTACTATGATCAAAAGACCGACGCGACACTCATCCCGACGGAAACGGTGTTGCAGTACCTCACTCGCATGGCGCCGGGAGTAGCATCGGGGGAGCGTATTTTAATGATGGCGGGGAACTTTTTGTTCCGCGGAGACGATTTGGAGAAAACAACGAGTGTGCTTTCCGGGGGAGAGCGAGCGCGATTGTGTTTGGCGGGAATGTTGCTTCATGAGCACAGTGTGCTTATTCTCGACGAGCCAACGAACCATCTTGATGTTGAAACTGCAGAGTCGCTCGCATCTGCATTAAAAGAATACGGCGGAACAGTGCTCTTCGTGTCTCACGCTCGAACATTCGTCAACGCCCTTGCTGAACGAATCTACGAAATTCGCGGCGGAACTGTTCGTCATTACGTCGGCACGTACGAGGACTACGTGCGAGATCTTGAATCGATCATGGATGCTGACGATGTTGAGGTGCTACCGAAGGAATTGTCCAATGACGCCGAAGCACGGTCGCTTCGCCGACAAATGCTAAAAGAGAAGCAGCGGCTCGCGGAACGAGTGCAGCAACAGATGGAAAAGCTCGACAAAGAAAAGAGTGCGATTCTCTCGTACTTTTTTGAGAACCCTACGGATTACTCGCCAGAAAAGAATCGGCGATTATCCGAACTTGATGACGAACTTCGTCGCATCGAACATCAATGGCTCGTGTTGTGTGAAGAGATCGAAATGCTGAAGGTGGCGAAATAGCGTCATGTCTTCGGTTGAAAATCGAGCGCCAACGAATTGACGCAATACCGCATTCCTGTCGGCGCTGGCCCGTCGGGGAATACGTGGCCAAGGTGGGCGCGGCAGTTTGCGCAAAGAATTTCTGTTCGTGCCATGCCGAGTTCACGATCAGGCTCTGTTGCAACATTTTTGGAATGTGCGGCGTCCCAAAAACTCGGCCAGCCGGTTCCGGAATCGAATTTCGTGTCTGAACTGAAGAGTTCGTGTCCACAATTGGCGCAAACGTACATTCCTGCGTCAGTCGTTTTGTAATACTTCCCGCTAAATGGCGGTTCTGTGCCTTTCAAAAAACAGACATTTTGTTGTTCTGGCGTGAGATTCGGGTTCCGGATGCTCTCGTGTTCCATATGCGAGGAAGTGTATCAAACATTGACTGAACCTGATGATTCTGTTAGTATCTCGCCGGGACATGTGGGTGTGCATACGCGTTGAGGAGGCCGACATGAAGTTAGCCAACAACGCGTATGGGGTTGTCGCCCAAGTAGGTCGCAGAGTACGACAATCGTGCTGCCAACTAAGGGCAGAGCTGAAAGGCTCTGAAGCGCGCGATTCTGTGAACCAATCTCTATCATGGGCATACGGACCGTCCTCATCGTACGGTTCGTCGCTCGGAATTCCGGTGGAGAGTCCATCACGATGGGAAATCGTGAAAATCGCTGCGGCTGCAATGCTGCGGAAGTGGAAAGCGCAATGGAGCGCCTACTCTCTCGACGTCGCAATGACGGCGAGTGCACAAGAGACCACGTTGGGAAATGAGGGGCCCGCCAATGCAGACTGAAAACCTGCGCTGGCGGAGCCCCTCGCCCAATCATCATTCGTCTTCACGTCGTCGGTATCCTGACGCGCTTGCCTTCTTCGGGAGGATATAGCGGACACGCCGTTCTCTATCCCTGTGTGTGTAACTGTGCGGGTAGACTTTAACGGCGAGAGGATTTCTGGCACACTCCGGCGCCCCCCTACGTGGTGGGGCGCCGGTTTCATTTTTATTAAAAACAAAGGGTTTTTTAACATATTTCCGCTGTTTCCTCTTGACGAAAGAGGAAAAATATGGTATGGTATTTCTCGTTACAACAGTTCGTCGTCAGACCGTAAGGTTTGGCGGAGAGGCACCCCGGTGCTTCTGGGTTTGTCCCGCTACAGAGGGGATTGAAACGCGAGAGCGCGTTGTCGGCTTCGGCCGACAAGTTCCGGAATGCCTCCAGTACTTGAAAGAGTGAAAAGGGGGGCAGGAGCAGGGACAGAATGACGACAAAGTTTCGTCATTTCCAGTTCTGGGTAAGCCGTAAGGCGCCCAAGAACGAAGAGTCGGGGCATCGTGGCCGGCTCGTGTGGCGTAGGAGCGCCCGAATCATGACCCTCAGCTGACAGCTGAACTGTCATGAGGAAAACTGCGACGAGTGGCTGGCGGGCGGGTGCTACGGCACCTGTTCACCGGCTGCTCACGTCAGCGAGTCATTCCGCTGACACACTACCGGCGCCCCCCTACGTGGTGGGGCGTCGCTTTCATTTTTATTGAAAATACAGGCTTTTCTCACATATTTCCGCTGTTTCCTCTTGACGAAAGAGGAAAAATATGGTATGGTATTTCTCGTTACAACAGTTCGTCGTCAGACCGTAAGGTTTGGCGGGAAGCGACCCAGCGCTACTGGGAAAACCTGAAAGTTGCTACATTACCCCCGTTTCCCGCACATTGGACCGAAAGGTCAGTAAAAACTGCGGTGAGTCTCTACTGTCGGGGGGTGCGCGAAGCCGACGCTGTCGGGTCGTGCGTGGGCGGTGCCAAGCGCCGCCGTGTGAGGTCGGCTGGGAAGTCCTCAAGACTTGTTGGCGAGGCTGCGCGAGGCAACTCGTGTGTCGCCAATGGCGGTGCTGAAGCTTTGACGCCCGGAGTTGCAACCCGGACGGCCAAGGAAGATCTCCGCCAAGTGTCGTAGCCCCTCGGTGCCCCAGTGGCCGAGTGCGGAGTGCGACATGTCCTGCTAGCGAGTGCCTTGCAAGCCTCGTTGGCGAAGCTCTTCTGAGCTCGTGGGTACAAAGGAGTACAGTGGCAAACGCGTGCCGACGCGAATGCTATTACCACTGGGGAAAGCCGGTCGGCCGTCTGGGAGGAGAAGTCCCTCATCGGTCGGCCGGCTCGAACCAAACGCGTTTCGGCCGCAGAGCCTAACTGCGAAAAGAAGAAAACATAAAAAGGCGATAACGCGCAGTACGTCTCGGCCGGTGGCAGTCCTCACGGATTGCCGCCGGCTCTTGCTTTTTTGCGACGTTTTTTGTTTTCCGGTACCATCGGTGCATTCGCAGGACTAAGTTTTCTTATGCGCTATTCGACAATTTTTTCAAAAACAACAAAATCGGTTTCAGCCGATAGCGAGTCAATTAATGCTCGTCTTCTTGTTCAGGCGGGATTCGTCGATCAAGAAATGGCTGGCGTGTACACCTGGCTTCCACTCGGCCTTGCGGTGCTTCGCAATATCGAGCAGATCGTTCGCGAGGAAATGAATAATCTTGGCGCGAGCGAGATTTTCATGCCATCGCTTCAGCCAAAGGAGTATTGGGACACCACTAACCGTTGGGAAGGCGTGGACGTGTTGTTTAAGCTCAAGTCGCAGACTGGAAAGGATTACGCTCTTGGCTGTACACACGAGGAAGTCGTTACGCCGCTCGTCAAGAAGTTCGTACAGTCGTATAAAGATCTCCCACTCGCGACGTATCAAATTAATACAAAGTTCCGCGATGAACTTCGTGCAAAATCTGGCGTGCTTCGTGGCCGCGAGTTCCGCATGAAGGACATGTACAGCTTCCACACCACACAGGAAGATCTTTCGGCGTTTTATCAGAAGGCATTGAAGGCATACGTTCGCGCGTACAATCGTTGCGGCCTCCAGGTAAAAGTAGTTCAGGCAAGTGGTGGAGTATTCACACAGAATCTTTCTCACGAATTCCAGGCGCTCACCGATGCTGGCGAAGACGTGCTGATCGCGTGTGACCATTGCGAATTTGGCGAGAACTCGGAAATTGCGACGCACAAGGCTGGTGATCCTTGCCCAATGTGCCGATCGACACTTGTTTCCACAAAAGGTATTGAAGTCGGAAATATCTTCGACCTCGGTACAAAGTATTCTGACGCATTTGAGCTCGATTTTACGAACGAGGAAGGCAAGCGTCAGCGCGTGCTCATGGGCTGCTACGGTATCGGCACCAGCCGTCTGGTTGGAGCAATCGTTGAGGCGTCGCACGACGATAAAGGAATGATTTGGCCAAAGAGCATCGCCCCGGCTCTTGTTCATCTTGTGCGGATCGGTGAGGACGCGGAATCGGTTGCAGCGGCAGACGCACTGTACGACGAACTTCGCGGCGCAGGATTCTCTGTGTTCTATGATGACCGCGACGCATCAGCCGGCGCAAAGTTCGCAGATGCCGATTTGATGGG
>CAYROW010000006.1:6825-10572 GCA_964425965.1 uncultured Gammaproteobacteria bacterium | reverse complement strand
GATGGTGTAGAGTATGCCTGAGTTTCGATTAATCGTCAAACAAATATGAGGGATATTAGCCAAAAACTGCACAAAGCCTTTGTTCTGGTGTGTGAAAACCGCCGGGACGACGGTCGGGCATCGTGTGGCGTGACAGAGCCTGGGCTCCGAATGGCAATAAAAGAGGCTATGAAAGCCGCGGGTTTACCGGTGAGGGTTCTTTCCACGTCGTGTATGGATCATTGCAAGGAAGGGCCGACCGTTGCCTTCATGCCAATGGACGTGATGTTTGGGGATGTTTGCATTGACGATGTGCCCGAGCTTGTGACTAAGATGAGAAAGGCAATGGAGGATCTATGAACAATGCTATGAATATTCTTGGAGAAAAAATGGATCTGTTTGCTGCGAAAGCCGAAGTGCTCGTGCTTCCAGTATTTGGTGGCGAAGGATTTTCGACAGAATCGATTATTGGTCGATTGCCGGAATCTGTGCGCAAAAGCGCAGCGCGATCGATGAAGACGTCCGAGTTTTCGGGAAAGGCGGGGGAGGCACTTTCCATCGATGTTCATGACGCGCCATATCATCATGTCGTGGTGATCGGTCTTGGAACGTCTCCGGATGCAACCCTCGAGTCCGCTCGAGAAATGATCGGAACAGCGATTGCATGTACTCGCCGTCTTGGCGCGAAAACGCTTGCGGTAGAAATTCCAGTATCTGAGGAAGGTGATGTCGCTGATGTTGCGGAAGCAATGGTTGTCGCCGCGCAACTCGCAGACTACGCATTTGATAATTACAAGGAGAAGAACGGTGCGAAGCGGATGAAAGAATTGACGCTGGTGATCCGCGAAGGCCGCGACGTGCTTCGTGTGCGAAAGGCCGTAGAACGTGGTTGTGCAATTGCTGGCGGCGTCGCGGTTGCACGCGATCTCGTGAACATGCCAGCGCAGGTGATGACGCCTTCTGCGCTTGCTGAGGCCGCGGAGAGAATTGTGAAGGAAGGAGGAAAGAACTTCTCTCTGAAAGTGCTCGAACGCGAGGAGTGCGAAGCGCTTGGAATGGGTTCGTATTTGGCGGTCGGACTTGGCTCTGACGAACCGGTAAAGTTTTTGCATTTAACCTATACACCAGAGCGGGCAACGCGAAAGCGTCTCGCGGTCATTGGTAAGGGTGTTACGTTCGATTCCGGTGGATTATCGTTGAAGCCTGGTGACAGCATGATGACAATGAAGTGCGACATGGCAGGGGCTGCGGCAGTGCTCGGATTCTTCACCGTGCTTGGTCAGCTCCAGCCACGATGCGAAGTACACGGAATCGTTGCTGCGGTGGAAAACATGCCATCGGGCAAGGCGATTCGTCCGGGCGATGTCGTGAAAGCAAGTAATGGAAAGACGATTGAGATTCTGAACACCGACGCCGAAGGTCGATTGACGTTGGCTGATGCCCTCACGTATGCGAAGAAGCTCGAACCGACCGCGATGGTGGATTTAGCGACATTAACCGGAGCCTGCGTTGTTGCGCTCGGCGAAGAGATTACAGGGTTGATGAGCAATAATGATGAACTCGCACAGACCGTTCTTGATAGCGCAGAAGACGCGGGGGAGAAGATGTGGCGCATGCCGCTTGAGAAGCGATATAAGTCACTCATTGAATCTGATATTGCCGACTTGCGGAATATTCCAACGTCGCGCTACGGCGGATCACTTACCGCAGGACTGTTTCTTGAGGAGTTCGTTGATGGTTTGCCATGGGTACATCTCGACATCGCTGGACCAGCGTTTGCGGAAAAACCGATGGGAAGTTATTTGGGAAAAGGGGGCACCGGCCATGGTGTTCGGACATTGGTGGAGCTGGTTGAGCGAATGTAGGAATGCAATGCACACCTCGCCGCAGGGTGAGGTGTGTTTTTGTTATACTTTACGCAATACTGACCTATGGCGAATCAAACCCTTGAAGAATATGTCGACGATTTGCTTGATGAGCGTGGATTGTCATTGGTTGACGAAGCGGTTCTCATTGAGCTTCGTGCCGATCTTCTTTTACGCGTGCAAGAGCGTTTGAATGCGGAAATGGTCGCACTGTTGAACGACGATTTGCGTGAGGAACTGGAGGATCTTCTGGATGTTGGCACAGAACCGTCGGTGCTTCGGGAATGGTTTGCGCGCCATGTTCCGAAGTTCGATGACGTCTACACGCAAACGCTCGCAGATTTTCGAACGTCGTATTTGAAGTAATATGGTTTTTTCTTCTCAGCGAGAACATGTTCCTTCTGTCATGGGACATTCGTCGGACCACATGTCATTTGCGCAGCTCGAACGGTATGCAGCTGCGCGACGTGGCGCTGATACTGACGACGCAGCGCGCGCTGCTCAGGCGATGTATAAGCGTCGACACAATGAAATGCTGCATCTTGCCGGTGAGGACTGGCGCATCGCCGGAACGGTTCCTGGTGACGACGGACACTCGGTAATTCTCGAGTCAGGTAACGTGTATAAGACGTTGCCAGCTCTTGATGTGATGCGTATGGAGTCTGCGGCTTCAGCGCTTTCTGGTGGTGAGCATTTGCCAAATGAAGCTGAAGTTATTCCACTTGGTGCACAACGCAAACACCGCGTGCCAATGGATCAGCACGCGGTGTCGCGAAGTGTCGAACGAGTTGATCGCGGATATGATCGCCGAATCGAGTCCGTTATGAATGGTGCCGGAACAGAACGCCATAAACTTCGTTTAGAGGGTCTGCTCCAGAAACTTGGGAACGTTCGAATCTTTTAGCTTACGCTTTTCCGAGCGTCTTCTCGCCCGGTTCCCATTCAACAGGGCAGAGCTCGCCAGACTGTAGTGCGGTAAGCACGCGTAATACTTCTTTGACAGAGCGACCAACTGACCCTGCGGAGACGAGCGCGAATTTTACAACACCTTCCGGATCAATAATGAAGAGTCCGCGATCTGACGACCCGTCGTCTTCATTGAGCACGCCGTAGCTGCGTGAAACATTCTGTGTTGTGTCGGCAAGAATAGGGTAGGCGACTTCAGGGAGATCGCGCTCAAACCACGCTTTGTGGCTCCATTCGCTATCAGTGGAAGCGCCGATGATTTTTGCGTTGAGCGCTGCAAAGTCTGCTTCATGCTTTTGGAATCCTTTAATTTCCGTTGGACAGATGAATGTAAAATCGCGAGGGTAGAAAAAGAGCACAACCCATCCTCCCTTGTATGAACTCAAGCTGGTTTTTGTGAACTCGCCTTTGGTGTATGACGTGACGTTTTCAAAACTCGGCGCCGGTTTGTTTATGGAGATCATAGTTTTACGACACTTGAAGAAAATTTTTTTAGCGTTTCGAACAACGAACCACAATCAAAGATACCGTGAATCGCTTTTACAATCAACCGGTTATCCGCTACACTGCACGCATCTATGACTCAAGGACAAAAGCAAAATCTTGCACTGTTTGTGGGCGCGATTGTGGTGATCGGTGGTTTCACTTGGGGATACAACGCATATCAATCATATAAAGCGAATGCGTCGGCATGGCCAACGCTCGACGGTGGTGTGTACGCGTCTGCCGTTACTCGCGACGGCGTAACGTCGCTTGTCCCAAATGATCAGCTGTATGACAGCGGCGTCGTTGAGGGCGGCATTCCTGCACTCACGAATCCAAAATACGATTCTGTTCTTGCGTCCGACGCCGTGATTGCCGACGACTTGCTTGGTATCGATCTTGATCTTGGCGATGGACATCGGTTTTATCCGGTGCAGATCATGAACTGGCACGA
>CAYROW010000006.1:0-6725 GCA_964425965.1 uncultured Gammaproteobacteria bacterium | reverse complement strand
GGCGTTACTCGCGACTACACCCGTCATCCATACGGCAATTACGACACGAGCAAAGGCGTGTATTTCCCAATCAACCACACAAGCCCAGACTTCACATCGAAGTGGACGGTGTATGGAGTTGGAAACGAAACCGCAGGACTCGCATTCTCGACTGTTGCGCTTGAAGGAACTGGCATGATGACTGCAACACTCGGCGATCAGCCGGTTATTGCGGTGTACGACTTCGAAACAGAGACGATGCGCGTGTTCTTTACGAATTCGCAGGCCGACGGAAGCGCGTTCGGACCGTTCGAATATAACTTTGCAAAGAAGCGGCTAACGGATACCGCGACGGGCAGCGTTTGGAATTCGGACGGGAAAGCAATTTCCGGCGAGCGCGCAGGAACGCAACTTACCGAAGTTCCAAGCGTCCGTGGATTCTGGTTCTGCATTGCCGCAATGCATCCAACGTGGAAGGCGGTGACCTCCAACCAATAACGGTATGCTCTACGTCGTCGCAACACCAATCGGCAATCTTGGCGATGTGACTCAACGCGCAAAGGAAATTTTCGCGAGTGTTGAGGTAGTGCTTTGCGAAGACACGCGTGTCACAAGCAAGCTCATGTCGATCCTACAAGTTCGGCCAACGTTGATGGCGTTTCATGAGCACACTGATCAGCTTGCGCGCAAAAAGATCGTTGATCAGCTTGCGGCTGGAATGGATATGGCCATTGTGACTGATGCTGGTACGCCGTGTATTTCAGATCCAGGGGGATTCCTTGTGGCTGATGCGGTGGCTGCGGGTGTAAAGGTTTCGCCGATTCCTGGGGCGAGCGCAGCAATTGCTGCCCTCTCGATTGCGGGAATTGCGTTAGATCGATTTACGTTTGTTGGTTTTCCGCCAAACAAAAAAGGCCGTGAGAAGTTCTTCCGTGAGATCGGCGACATCGATCACGCGGTGGTGATGTACGAATCGACACATCGAATCGTGAAAACCTTGGAGGCAATGAAAGGGTTGAATCGAAAGCTCATTGTCTGCCGCGAGCTCACAAAGATTCATGAGACAATATATCGCGGGACGGCGGAATCGATTCTCGGAGATCTTGAGAAGACGAGTACGCGAGGCGAGTTCGTTATTGTTGTTGATCGATAATATTTATGAAGTCGTATTCCATCACTACAACGTTGCCATACGTGAACGCTGACCCACACATTGGATTCGCGTTGGAAATTGTGCAGGCTGACATGCTTGCACGGTTTTATCGATCGAAGGGATTCGACGTGGTGTTCAATACCGGAACAGACGAGCACGGACAAAAGATTTATCAGAAAGCAGTCGACGCCGGGGTTGATCCGAAAACATATTGCGACGAATACGCGGCGAAATTCGATGGGTTAAAATCGGCATTGAACTTGAGTTACACGAATTTTATCCGTACCACCGATGAACACCACGTTGCTGCTGCACAAGAGTTTTGGAAGCGATGTGACGCAAATGGCGATATTTATAAGAAGCAATATTCCGTGAAATATTGCGTGGGTTGCGAACTCGAGAAAACGGACTCTGAACTTGTTGATGGCCGTTGTCCTGATCATCCAAACCGCGAACTTGATCGTATTGAGGAAGAAAACTATTTCTTCGCGTTTTCAAAATATCAGCAGAAGCTTCTCGATGTGTATCGTGACCGACCGGATTTTGTGATGCCACAGGCTCGCATGAATGAAATTCGCACCTTCGTTGAGGGAGGATTGAATGATTTTAGTATCTCGCGTTTGAAGGCGAAAATGCCATGGGGCGTTTCTGTTCCCGGCGATGACGAACAGGTGATGTACGTGTGGTTTGATGCACTCGTCAACTATATTTCGACACTCGGCTGGCCAAACGCCGGGTCAGTTTTTGACGCTGCGTGGCCGAGCGTACAGGTGGCGGGGAAGGATAACCTTCGCCAGCAAACCGCAATGTGGCAGGCGATGCTGATGTCTGCGGGAATTGAACCATCGAAACAGGTGTTTATTCATGGGTACATCACGGCGGAAGGTCAGAAGATGAGTAAGTCACTCGGGAACGTTATTAATCCATATGATCTTGTTTCAGAATACGGAACGGACGCAACGCGTCTGTATCTCCTTGGTGGCATGCCATCGTGGCAAGACGGTGATTACTCAAAGGAGCAGTTCGAAATTCTTTTTGCGACAAAGCTCGCGAATGGACTCGGCAACCTCGTGAGTCGTGTTGCGGCAATGTGTGCAAAAAGTTTCCCGGAAGGAATTGATCGTGTGGTATTTGAGGGACGTGATTCGGACTTAGAGGATGCGTTGAAAGCATACGACTTCCGGAAATACGTTGATCTCGTTTGGGATGTTGTTGATGCAGCGAACGTGAAAATCGGAACCGAGGAACCGTTTAAGCTTGTGAAGACTGATCGCGACGCGGCGAAAAAATCGTTGTCAGAACTCGCGGGAATGATCCGTTGGATTGGCGCGGCGCTTGAACCGGTTATTCCAGCAACTGCCGCGGAAATTCTCCGTCGTTACGAAAGTGATATTCTTGTTGCTGGGGAGCCATTGTTCCCACGAAGAGATCGCTAATATGAACATGGGTATTGTTGATATTTGTATTGCGGTGTTTGCGCTCTTGCTCGCGCTTTCCGGTTGGCGCAGCGGTTTTGTCCGTTCCGCTGGAAGCTTGCTCGCGCTTATCGCGAGTATCGTCGCATCATTTTACGGAATGGATTGGCTCCGTGAAACGTACAACTTGTCGTTTGTTGATCACCCGTGGCTTACGATTCTCGCGTTTCTTCTGTTGACGTTTGTTGTGAGCAAAGTTGCGCAATATATCGTTGAGGCACTGGATTTGGTTCGGAGGATTCTTGCAATTATTCCTTTTGTGAATTTGCTGAATAATCTGTTGGGCGCAGTATTTGGCGTTGCGCAGGCTGCCGCGGCTGTTGCGGTGCTTGCGTACGTCACGGTGACGCTTGTTCCTCTTGGTGATTTACGCACATCGCTTCTTTCGTCCGTTGCGGTGAGTCGTGCGGTCGATATCGAAAGTAATGCGGGACTCCTTTAACTTGAATCTGCCCTGATTCTTGGATGGGTTGGGAGGGGGGGACGGGAAACTGATCGGCCGGGTCGGCTGTCCTCATTTTTGGAGGGCGCATGTCGTTTTTTCGATGTTTAAAACTTCGCATTACGTTGCGATCTGAATCGAAAATCCAGAAATAATCACTTCGAACTCAAAAATGCGCCATCGCCAATCGCGTACGGCATCATCGACCTCCTCGCAAATCACGAAAATCGACCAGCGGTTTCTTAATGCAAGTGAGTTGCGTTAACAAAACCCCCTGTTTCAAATCGAACACCCATACTCCCGACACGTCACGCCGTCCGCCTCACAACCCTTCCAAGAAATCAGTTTCAGTTTTAGACTTCTCTTTTATGGAACTCATCGACTCTCACGCGCATCTTCATTTCCCCGCATTCGACGCCGATGGCGCCGAGGTTCTGCAACGTGCTCGCGATAATGGAATTTCGTTGATTACCGTTGGAACAAAATTTGCTACAAGCGCATCAGGAATCGAATTCGCTGAACAACACGATGGCGTGTGGTGCACTATTGGATTGCATCCGGGGCATGTGCACGACCATAACTTTGTTGACGAGAACGAGGAGACGCACAGCGCGCCAACACCGGAACACGAGTTCGATGAAGCGCGTTACGAAGCGCTCGTGAGCCATCCGAAAGTCGTCGCGATCGGGGAGTTTGGTTTGGACTATTCGCGTATTCCAGAAGGGATGAATGTCGATGAATTTACAAACGACCAGCGCACCGTTGCGCGCCAGCAGCTGCAATTCGCGACGAAGCATAACAAGCCTGTCGTCATCCATTGTCGAGGCGGGGCAACGGCCGACGTCACTGGTGCGCATGACGACATGCGTGCCCTTATTGCCGAGGAAATCGCTCGCGGGGGAATTGTGCGCCGTGGAGTGATTCATTGTTTTACTGGTACCGCTGACGACGCGGCAAAATATGCGGAACTTGGGTTTCTCGTTTCGATTACTGGAATCGTGACATTCGGAAAATCCGTTGCATCGGCCGTGAAAGAAATCCCATTAGAACAGATGATGATCGAAACCGACTGCCCGTACCTCTCGCCGGTGCCACTGCGAGGAAAACGCAATGAACCTGCGAATGTTGCGCTTGTTGCTCAGGCTATTGCGGACATTAAAGGTGTAAGTCTCGCTGAGGTTGCGCGGGTCACTTCTGCGAACGCCCGAGCACTTTTCCGCTTATCTTAGCCATTCCGTTTCGTTTCCCCAGTGTCGAGCTTTTAATCTTTGTGTGAGTGGGGTATACTCACGCCGCTTTATGGACGATTTTCGGTCATCAATGCGGTTTGCATTGCGTGCGATGGCAGACATGACAGGGACAATCCTTGTGCCAGCATTTGTTGCTGCTCTCGTAGGAAAATTCCTCGACGCTCGCTATGGTACGGGCCGACTACTGTTCGCGGCGCTCCTCGCGCTAACATTCGTCGCCACTGCGTTCATTCTTGTGAAAAAAGTTCGGCAGTATGCAAAAGAGTATCAAAAACTCATCGCCCCTTAACTTTGCACTTGTCCCGCTTGCTGCGGAGCCAATTGCGCATCTTGGCGCATTTCCGATCACCAATAGCATGGTGAATGCTTGGATTGTTACTGCGTTTTTTATGGTGGTTGCGTTCGTCGCAACGCGCCGTCAGGGTTTGGTGCCGCACGGGGTACACAATGTTTTTGAATCTGTTATTGAAACGCTCTCGAACGAAATCGAGAAGATCGCAGGAAGCCGAAAGCTCGCTCGTCAATTTTTCCCATTAATTGCAACAATTTTCTTCGTCGTCCTTGCAAACAATTGGCTCGGGCTCCTTCCAGGAACAGGAACCGTTGGCCTGTATGAACTCGTTCACGGAGAAATTGAGCTCATCCCATTGTTGCGGTCCGCGGGAAGCGATTTAAACTTCACGTTGGCGATCGCTGTTACTGCCGTTCTCTTCTCTCACTTTGCTGGCGTTCGCGCCGTTGGATTCATCGACTATTTCAGTAAGTTTGTGAACGTCAAAGGAATCGTGAAGGCCATCAAGCATGGCCCGATGGCAGTTGTTACCGCAATTATTGAGTTTGGCGTCGGTCTGATTGAAATCATCGGAGAAGTCGCAAAAACACTTTCGTTGTCGCTTCGATTATTCGGAAACGTTTTTGCTGGAGAAATTCTCATGACCGTTATGCTTGGTTTGGCGTCATACGTCGTTCCAATTCCGTTTATGTTCCTCGAGATCCTTGTCGGTGTGGTGCAGGCGACGGTATTCGCGATGCTCACATTGGTGTATCTCGTCATCGCGACCACACCACATGGCGGACATGATGAACATCATGCATAATTCCGGCATCGTGGGCGAAGGCGATGCGGCGAGATTCTCGTCGAATCACTCTCATTCATGATTCATAACATTCTTGTATGACAGCAGAAATGATTGCGCTTATTGCGAAAGCATTTGCGATCGGTGTGGGTGGAACGATGCCAGCATTGGCGATTGGTCTTATTGGTTTCTCGGCAATGCAGTCCATTGGCCGCAATCCAGAAGCAGCAGGTAAGGTACTTGCTCCAATGCTTCTTGGTATGGCATTCGCAGAAGCTATCGCAATTTACGCTTTGGTTATCGCCTTCACGCTCTAAGTGATGTCGTTACACGCTAGGGGATTCGATTCCGTCGAACCTCTGCGCGTTATGAGATCGATTTGATGAACTCCTATGGCAACAGAACACGAAACAACAACGGCTACAGCGTCTGAACAGGTTGAGGCGCCAACGGGCATCCTCGGAACCTTCGGTATTCGCGGCGATTTGTTTGCAGCACAGCTCGTCAACTTCTTGTTGGTGCTCGTCGTGTTGTGGCGATTTGTGTACAAGCCGATTTTGGCAATGCTCGACAAACGCGAGGCATCCATTGCGCAAAGCGTTAAAGATGTCGAGGAAATTTCTGCGCGCATGAAAGCGACAGAAGCGGAGCGTCAAGCAACGCTCGCATCGGTCACAAAAGAAGCGCAAGCGATTATTGAACATGCGATGCGCGAAACTGACGCACGAAAAAACGAAATGCTTGAGGCGGCAAAGCGCGAGGTCGAACGCGTGATCGCAAAAGGCAAGGAACAACTTGCTGCGGAGCGTGAAGCGTCACTCGTCGCCCTGCGCAAAGACGTCGTCGATATTGCAGTTCGTGCGGCGGCAAAGATTGTCACCGAGGGATTAACAGAGAAAAAATCACAATCCCTTGCAGAGGAAGTTGTGCGAAAGATGACGTAATATGCCAAAGCTTACTCCACGCCATCTTGCAACGGTGCTTGTCGACGAATGCGTCGATGTCACTCGTGCAGAGTTGGTCAAAATTATTGATGCGTTCGTGAAAGAGCTCGCAGCCAGAGGTCTGATGCACAAATGGCGCGACGTCGAGCGCGAAATTCACGGAGCTTGGAAACGAAAGTTTGGCGCAGCAAGCGTCACCGTCGTCTCGGCGCACCCACTGACGGCCTCCATGCGAAAGGCGATCGCGGCAAACGCGCCGGGCGCTGATATCACCGAGCGCGTCGATGAACGGTTAATGGGCGGGGCAGTGATCCGCATTGACGATCGTCGAATTGATGCGAGTGTGGCAGGAATCCTTCAGCGTTTAAAACAGTCCCTCGATAGCGCAGCATCTTGAACCCAATCT
>CAYROW010000005.1:0-28928 GCA_964425965.1 uncultured Gammaproteobacteria bacterium | reverse complement strand
GAAAAAACGACATGTGTCCTCCAAAAATGAGGATGGCCGACCCGGCCGAATCAGTCTCCGATTCCTATCCCAACCCATCAACGAGTCAGGGCCAGTTTCAGGTAATCGTCAGAGAATTAGCACTCTCAAGTATAGAGTGCTAAAAAACGAATGTCAACGAGAATCTTATTCACAGTCTGCGGGATTCGTGCTAACCTTTGCGTATTATGATCCGATTTCGTCATGCGTTTCTTGCAATAGCCACCGTACTGTTTGTTCACGTCATTGCGCTCGGAATGGGGCTCTACAGTAGTGTCGAATGGTTCGATGTCCCCATGCATTTTTTTGGAGGATACGCTGTCGCGCTTCTTGCGCTCGCGGTATGGAACTGGATTAGCGATACGGTTGATATTCGTTCCAAAACGGTTTCGGCGAACCCGTATGCTCGATTGGTTTTGGAGGGAATTTTCGTGGCCGGCTTTGTTATGATTATTGGCGTTGCCTGGGAATGGTACGAATTCCTTTTTGATCAATTTGCGACGTCGCTGGTTCGTGAACTTGGTGTTGCTCAGCCAGGGCTTGGCGATACAATGGATGACTTGTTTAACGACATCGTTGGTGGAATCGCGGCATGGTTGTTCTGGCGGAACAAAGCGTAAGTATGCGGTCACTGTCTCTTCTTGGCGTCCGACTCGATGACATGGATTCTGACGAGCTTCGTGCTCGTCTTTTGGATTTACTCGCGCAGCCAAAACCGAGTCTTGTGGTGACGCCGAATCCGGAATTTCTTCTTGCGGCGCAAAACAATCCAACATTCTCTGACGTGCTCAATTCAAGCGTGCTCTCTATTCCTGACGGGGTAGCGCTGCGGTTTGCGGCAGCCGCAATGAATGGCGTTCATAACCTTCGCCGCCATCCCGGAGTCGACGTGTTACCAGAACTTGCAGTGATGTGCCGTGACAGTGCAATGCCATTGGTATTGCTTGGCGCCACCGATGATATTTTGGCGAAAGTGAAGATGCGTTTTGCGACACTTGCTGAAGGGGTGCAAATCGTTTCAGTGAATCCCGGAATCATTAACGAAGAGGATCCTCGTCTTTCTGAAACAATCGAGAACCATCTTCAAACACTGGGCCCATGTGTCGTTGCTATTGCGCTCGGACAGGGAAGTGGTCGTTCTCAAGGGAAGCAGGAGATTATTGCTGCACGCATCGTTACTTGTGTCCCGAATGCACGCGTTGTTATTGGCGTTGGTGGTGCGTTTAATGCACTGTCTGGATCGGTTCGTCGTGCGCCAGGAGTTTTCCGTCGTTTCGGATTTGAATGGCTCTGGCGATTTCTTATTGAACCGTGGCGTTTTCAGCGCATTTTCCGGGCCACGATCGTCTTCCCAATCGTCGTCGCGTACGGTACAGTACGGTCAGGAACATTGCGCCGAGCACTCATGAACGTTGCCGTCGAACTTCGAAATCATTTCTTTCTATGATCCGCACTCGTCTCGCTCCATCGCCAACTGGAAAAATGCATATTGGAACACTGCGCACTGCGCTTTTTGACTATTTCCTTGCTCGGCAGAGTAATGGAAAATTCATCATCCGCATCGAAGACACCGACCAGGAACGGCTCGTTCCTGGCGCAGTTGAAAATTTACTCGAGATGTTTGAGGCAGCAAATATCACGCATGACGAAGGGCCATTTTTGCGCGACGACGGCACCATTGAGGAGCGTGGAGCTTATGGGCCGTATGTGCAAAGCAAGCGGTTAGATATTTACAAAACGTACGCAGACGAACTCGTTGAAAAAGGATTCGCGTACCCATGTTTTTGTTCAGTTGAGCGACTTGATGAAATGCGAAAGGCACAGACCGCACTCAAACAAACAACAAAATACGATCGCAAATGTTTATCATTGACTGCTGCAGAAGCTCGTGAACGCATTGCCGCTGGAGAGTCATATGTGATCCGCGTCAAAGTCCCTGAAGGAAAAACGGAGTTCGACGACGCGATTCGTGGCCATGTCGTCTTTGATCACCGTGAAGTCGACGATTGCATTATCATGAAATCCGACGGATTCCCGACGTATTTTCTCGCCATGGTCATTGACGACCATTTCATGGAAATCACCCATGTGCTTCGTGGCGAAGAGTGGGTGTCTTCAACGCCAAAATCTATTATTCTCTTTAAAATGTTTGGTTGGGATGTGCCGGTGTTTGCGCACCTTCCGCTCATTTTGAGTCCAGACAAAAAGAAGTTATCAAAACGTACCGGCGATACCGCGGTCGAAATTTATTTTGAGCACGGGTATCTCGCTGAGGCGTTGATCAATTTTATTGGAACACTCGGATTTAATCCTTCGGGTGATCGAGAAATTTTTACCATTGACGAACTCATCGCCTCGTTCGATCTCAACAAGGTGAACGCAGGCGGCGCCGTATTGAACATGGAAAAACTCGATTGGATGAACAAGCAATATCTCATGGCGCTTTCTCTTGAAGATCTTGCGCTTCGTGCTGCACCGTTCATCACTACGGCAATGAGCGACACAGTGAAGCGCGCATTGTTCGTCGAGCGAACTCGCGTGTCCCGTTTAACAGAATTCCAGGACGCATTAACGCCGTATCTTGCGCTGCAGGAATACGATCCTTCAATTCTTGTCTGGAAAAAGGCTGATGCAAATGACGCCGAGCTTCAGCTTCAGCGAATGCTCTCATTGATTGAGACATTTGATGACGCAACGTTTGCCACAGTCGAACTCCTCGAGTCGTCAATTAAGGAGTATATTACTCGTGAAGGCCTTCAGAACGGAAATGTATTGTGGCCACTTCGCGTCGCATTGTCAGGACAGGAAAAGTCTGCAACACCATTTGAAACGCTTTGGGTTCTTGGAAAAGATGCGTCAACCGAGCGGCTTCGTCACGCGATCGCCGCGCTCAAGAAATAACGTGAGTCCTATGGAGGGAAGGGGAGTCAAGACAATTGGGGCATGCCTTGTAGCGCTCTGTGTTGTTATATTCGCGCAGCATCGTGTTTTTGCTGAGGTCGGAACAGACCTTTCACAGCTCCAGCAATCGATTACGGAGAAACGAGCCTCAATCGATTCGTTAAATAAGCAGTTGGAAGCATATCGTTCGAAAATTAAAGAACTGGCAGGGAAGAGTGCTTCATTGCAAAATGACATCGCGATGCTCGAAAATGAAACTGCAATGGCGACTCTTGATTTGGCGTCAACGCAAAATACCATTGAAGAAGAAAATCTTGAGTTGAGGATTATTGACGGCCAAATAAAAGATACTGAAGAACAACTCGCGACACGACGTGCAATGCTGTCAGATTTATTGTTTGCGGTAAATAAAAATGACAACCAAGGCGTTTTAGAAATGGTGCTCAGTTCCGGAAGCATTGCTGACGTTTTTGATGCTGCGCAGCAACTACAGAGTGTGAATGACAACATGAAGTCTGCACTTGAAGCAACAAAAGTGACGCGGAATGATTTAGCGGAACGACAAGGAACACACGAAGCAAAAGTGACAGAGCTCGCTGCAATTGCTGAGGAACTCCAAAAGAAAACTGATGCACTCGAGGCGCATAAAAACGCAAAGCTTGTTATTGCAGAAGCTACACAAGACTCTGAGAATCAATATCGTACACTCATGAGTGAGTTACGTGCAGAGCAACAAGCAATTACCGATGAAGTCTCAAGCCTTCAGGGTACGCTGCAGGACAAATTAAACGCGCAAGACGGAGGAAATACCGGAGAGACCGTTATTACATGGCCTGTCCATGGAATCATCACCACATTATTTCACGACCCTACGTATCCTTTCCGTAACTTATTTGAGCACTCTGGACTTGACCTCGCTGTCCCACAGGGGACCGCTATTGAGGCCGCGGCTCCTGGATACGTTGGTCGTGTATATAAAGGTCAGCAATACGGTTATTACGTTTTGTTAATTCACGCGAACGGTTTCGCGACTTTGTATGCGCACATGTCTCGTATCGACGTTGCGCAAGATCAGTACATTGCACGCGGCCAAGTGATCGGACTCTCTGGCGGTCGTCCTGGTTCTGATGGCGCAGGATTTTCAACGGGACCGCACGTGCATTTCGAAGTACGTTTGAATGGAATCCCGGTAAATCCGCTCCCGTATCTTCCATCAGAATAGAATTAGGATTGGCTGTATTACGGAGTTTTAAAATAAAGGTAGTTTGACTAGCTCTGTTTTAACCTAGGGCATTTAAATGCGTCACAGATTTTGACGAAAAGGAAGCGCCCGCAGTATCAGCGAGATACGTGCGGGCGTTCGGTTCGTTGGTTTACGTGTTACCAGGGATGCTGCTGGTAAGGTCGCAGAAGAGAGCGTCGTTGCTCACTCTGGCAACGCGGACCCACACAGTGTTTCCGGCGCGATAGAAGAGTAGTTGAAGCACCTCTTACTGTCTAGGTTTTTACCCATGTGTGTCGTAAATGATATATTGTGCGACGCCTCAGATGACAATCAGGAACGCGATGGAATACAAAGAAGCGGAGCGCTAACGTGCCCCACTTCTCTCCTCTCGTCTTCGATGCCGTGCTCCTCATGAAGCATGTTTAACGCACGCAGAACGTGAAAAATATTTTGTGTCGCAATTTATGCACGCTGAAGTTTTTGAAGATCGCTGAGAACTTCCTCAACGTGTCCAGAGACCTTTACTCCATCATATCGCTTTGCTATCTCCCCTGCTGGGGTAATAATGAGTGTCGTGCGAACGATGCCATCATACTCACGTCCCATGAATTTCTTTTTCTGCCACACGCCGTACGCGTCGCAAACTGCGTGGTTCGTATCTGCAAGTAATGGGAATGTTAGTGATTCCTTTGCGACGAATTTTGCATGACGCTTTTCATCGTCGGCTGAGATGCCGAGAACCACAGCATTTGCCGATGCAAGTCGATTGATGTTATCGCGAAAATCACATGCTTCTTGCGTACAACCAGGAGTCATGTCTTTTGGGTAAAAATACAGCACCACCCACTTCCCTGCGTAACTCTTGAGTTCATGAGGTTTTCCTGTCTGATCATTCAGTGTGAAGTTTGGAGCGTTCATATATTTTTACCAATTTTTTGGGAAATCTGAGAGGTAATAGATTTGTACAATCGCGAAATTCCAACGTGGGCCGACCCGTTCTCCGCTATCGTTACGAGGCAAGGTTTCCGTGCCCCACCAAAATGGCATATCGATCACCTGTAATTTTCCCGGCGCTACGTTAAGGGGCACGCCAGGAGATGTCCCACCGAGGAGATATGTGCTCACGGCGGCATCAGTGTCGTTAATGAACACCTGTGCAGGTGACTGACTTTCAAGGTAAAGGAGTCCTACGACAAAGATTCCAACGACGACGAGAGCCGCTGAGAACAAAAGAGTAACGAACTTTTTCGATTTCTTTACCATTTTCTCATTGTCCATCATATGAGGCCAAAGCGATTACCTTTTACTTTTCTTTGAGAGCACCGTTGCGACGCCTGCGCCGATGGCGAAATACAATCCTTCGAGCGCAGCAAACATGAGGAACGTCGCCCAGCCTTCAACGCGAGCAACACAAGACGATTCTGGCGTTGTTTCTTGCTCTATGCAGTAGCCCGCACCTCCTTCAGTGTCGGTGAATGGCGTCCCGGTGCCGGTATCGTTTTCAAGCGACCATGCCATACAGCGGGTTTCAGTTTCAGGGCAGAGATTCGTAAGCGTTGATGTTGGAACGCCTTCCAACATCATTGGCGCAAACATAACAAAAAGGTGACCCGTAAACATTGGCAGAGCGAGATCGAAGTTGTCATTTTTAAGAGCCGCATTGATTTCTGAGTCTGATTCGAGGGTCCTCTGGTGTTCCTGAAGAATCGGAAAGTATATAAAAAGATAAAACCCGAACAGGAGCGTGCAGATAACAGATCCAATACTGCCACCTCTCACCCATGGTTTCTGACCTGCAAAACGTTCTTTGATATTCATAGAAGGAAAAGGTAAAGACCTCACGTCGTTCGCGAACGACGTGAGACCTGACCCCATTATTTCACATATACATACGCCCCAAAGCGGAGGTCGATGTATTCGGAGGGTGTCGTAAAGCCTGGTTTTGTGATAATGGCTGCGAGAACGCTCATTTGTGCTGCGATATCAGTATTCAGGTCGAAATACACGTCGTATGCCTCGTTGGTGTCGACGCGAGTAAATAATGCCGTCGCTCCATCGAACGTAAACGTCTTCACAAGTATTCCTCGTTGTTTTAGAGACGTCACAATATCAAGAACATGCTCGACGCGTGATGGTGTGAGTGATGTCGCAGGATCATTTTGCGTGTCGAGAATAATTGGCATGTCTGACTGCAACGGAACAAGTGTCTCCCCTTCTGTAAGGGCAGCGGTGCCGATTCTGACATCGATTGCATGCGATTCCTCGGCGGTCGCGTCGCGAACATATGCGCCGTTCACATCAAGAAACATCGTTTTTTCTTTTGTTCGAAACGCAATGGTCATGATTTTTTCTTTCACCGTCACGGCGAGCGTTGTTCCGTCTCGCTTCACTGACGCGTCGTCCAGTGCGAAATTCTGCATGAGTCGCTCCTGAATTGCAGATGTTTTTATGAGGTATACGTTTTGTTTTGCAACGAGCGGATACCCATGATTTGCAATGGTGTCCTCGATGTATGTCCGGATGTCATCGCTGCTGAGCACCGTTGTTCCAGATACCGTAATGCCTGAGAGTCGAAATGCCGGAAGGTAGGTTATGCCAACGATACCCGCAATAATACAAAGAAAAGCAAGCGCGCTCGAGCCAAGAACGATCCAACGTTTTGGCGGAGCTCTAAAAAAGAACGGATTTTTCCGAACGCCGTCAATGTATTCCCTTGCATGACGAATCCGGAGAAAATCTCGTTGCTTTTTTAACATATAACCCTTGGAAGAAGCGGATTGATCCGCGTCACGACTTCGTAATGACTGGTGCCAATAATCCCCGCAACGTCTTCTGCGGTAATTGCATTCATGCCGTCACGACCAATGAGTGTTGCGACGTCGTCGAGCGCGACAGAAGGTACTGCGGACACGTCAACCATGATCATGTTCATACATACAATACCAAGAACCGGGCATCGTCGACCACGGACAAGAACTTCACCCTTATTCGAAAGCCCGCGATCGAACCCGTCGTAATATCCGACAGGAAGAATTGCGATGCGTAATGGTCGGTTTGCGGTAAACGTCGCACCGTAGCCAATGGTTGCGCCCGGCGGAATATCTTTAATTTGTGCGATACGCGTTTTCCAACTCAGGACCGGGTGGAGCTCAATGTTTTGTCGTCCGAGAACAACATGACGTTTCAAATTTTTTCCTGACCAAATCCCGTACAGCGCGATGCCAAAACGCGTCATGGTGCCCTGGGTATTTTTATCGACCATTGCTGCCGCAGAGCAGGCAATATGCACAAATCGCGGCGAATACCCCGCATGCGCTACTGTTTCGACGGCAGCTGCAAAATGACGCAACTGGAATGCGGTCATTGGGTCTGTTGGTTCTTCTGAACTAGCAAAATGCGAGCCAACTCCTTCAACGTGAATTGCGTCGCCGGCTGCACGGATGGCATCAAGCATCGCGACGAGTCCACGCGGCCCTACGCCTTGGCGGTTTAACCCTGTTTCGACTTTAATTGAAACTTTTGCCGGACGGCCGTTTCGTTGTGAATGCTTTGAGAGCTCAATGATTGTTTCCGGGTTGTATACCGTCTGGATTGCATCGATTGCGTAAACATCAGCAAGTCGTTCCGGTACCGTTGAGCCGAGAATGAAAATATTCGCGTTCGGCGCCAACTCACGGACAACAATCGCTTCATCAATACTGTCGACGGCGAAGGTATCAATTGCACAACTCAAGGCGATGGTGACTGCCTCGCGCAACCCCGTGCCGTATGCGTTTGCTTTTACCACCGCACAAAACGTTGATTCCGGATTAAGGAACGTCCGAAGCGCAGCGATGTTTTGCTCCATCGCCGAACGAGAAACCTCAACCCACGTCTTTGCGCCGCGAAGGGCCATGTTACTTTGCGGTAATACGCTCCTTCCCGTTCATGAATGGTCGGAGAACTTCTGGAATCGTGACACTGCCGTCGGCGTTCTGGAAATTCTCCAAAATTGCGGCGATTGGTCGACCGGAGAATGCTGTGCCGTTCACGGTATGAATAACCTCTGTTCCCTGTTCAGTTCGGTATCGTGTATTCAAACGGCGCCCCTGGAAATCAGTGCAGTTGCTGGTTGATGTGACTTCGCGATATCGATTTTGTGCAGGGAACCATACTTCGGTGTCCCATTTTTTTGCTGCAGGAAGTCCAAGATCACCGGTACAGATATTTAATACGTGGTATGGCAATCCAAGAGCAGTGAGCAGCTCTTCCTCAATCGCGAGAATCGCTTCATGTTCCGCAACAGAATCTTCTGCTTTGCAGAATCCGAACATTTCAACTTTTGTGAATTGGTGGACGCGGATTGTTCCTTTTGTGTCCTTCCCCGCGCTTCCGGATTCACGACGGTAGCATGGAGAAACACCGACGTAGCGCAGTGGAAGCTTTGCGGCATCAATAATCTCGTCCATGTGCATCGGACCGATTGCCTGTTCCGATGTTCCGATGAGGTACAAATCGTCCTTTTGCAAATAATAAATTTCATCTTGTCCGCCGTGCTCTAAATATCCCATTGCTGCCATCGATCGCGAGTTCACCAGGTGTGGAACCGTCACAGGAACAAAGCCGTGCTTCATGGCAATACGCATGCCAAAATCAACAAGCGCAAGCTCGAGCAATGCACCGTCACCAACGTAGTACACGAATCGCGCGCCACTCACTTTTGCCGCACGCTTCATGTCGATAATTCCCAAGTTCTCTCCGATCGTTTGATGGTCTTTTGGCTCAAAATCGAATGTTGGAATTTCGCCGACAGTTCGAAGAACCGTGTTTTCTTCATCAGACGCGCCAACAATAACATCGTCGAGCGCCGGGTTCGGGATGCGAAGCAAAAGTTCCTGCAGCTCGGTGTTGATCGTTGTAAACTCAGCGTCCATTCCGCTTGATGCTTGGTCGACGGCACGCATCGCTTCAATAAGTGTTTTGCGTTCTTCAGGATTTGCTTTTGCAATAGCGTCAGACGCAGCATTCTTCTTTGCTTTTGTTGACTCAATCTCACTTAACAGCGCACGAGCCTTTCGATCGAGCTCAAGAATACGATCTGTATCAATAGTGACGCCCTTTGCTTTTGCGGCGTTACGAATTTTTTCTGGTTGTTCACGGAGGATTTTCATGTCGATCATACGGCGTTCATCAGAGATGATTTATATCGCTCAGGCTTGAATGGCGACAGTGGAACAATGGGAATAGCCTTACCGTCGTTTTCGAGATACGTCGCGAGGTCTTTTGCAAGTTCGTGCTGGTCGTACCCAACAAAGATTACGTCTGGATGTTTCGTGTCGATTGCACTATATAATCCGAGCATTTCGTCTCCGCGGATCACGTCGTCGACAAGCCCGGACTCCCACAGCGCTTTTGCACGCTCCTTCCACGAGAACCTTGCGCTTTTTCCTTTTAATTCGCAAATAACCGTGTCTGGCGGAAGTGCAACGACGAGATGATCTGCGTGTGTTCTCGCTTCCTTGAGCATTGCCCGATGCCCTTCGTGCAATCCGTCAAAGGCTCCAAAAAGCAGTCCGGTTTTCATACTATGCCTTTTGTTCTGGCTTGAGTGTTGGGAACGCAATAACCTCTTTGAGGTTTGGAGCGCCAGTTAAGAACGCAATGAGACGATCGATCCCGATGCCGACGCCACTCGTTGGCGGCATACCGTGCTCAAGTGCCGACAAGAAGTCTTCGTCTAAATATTGTGCCTCCTCACTTCCCTGCTCGCGCAGTGCCTCTTGAGCCTCAAATCGTACACGTTGATCGATAGGGTTGTTGAGTTCGTAGTAATACATGTTCACGATTTCCGCGCCGAGGATTACCAGCTGGGCGCAGGCGCTCTTTGAAGGGTCCTCTGGGTTTTGGCGCGCCAAAGGTTTCAGCTCAACTGGGTAGTCAAACACCCATGTTGGCATTGTAATTGCTGCGCGTCCGGTTTTTTTGTACAACGCGTCCAGATATTCGCCAACGCCAATGCAGCCCGTAAAATCGATCGCTAATTTTTTTGCACGCGC
This sequence comes from uncultured Gammaproteobacteria bacterium, assembly GCA_964425965.1. Taxonomy (GTDB): domain Bacteria; phylum Patescibacteriota; class Patescibacteriia; order UBA9934; family UBA9934; genus CAIKHN01. The sequence goes on along the minus strand of CAYROW010000005.1, from coordinate 18,749 downwards.
AGCAGATTCGACGTCGCTTTCCGTGTGCAATGTATCAATATCAATTCCGCATGCGTTCATGATTGATTCGCGGAACGTAATTCGTGGAAATGATGTGCCAAAATCAACAGATGTTCCGTCAATGACTGCAATAGTCGATCCGGTTGCTCCACGAAGCGCATGACGAAGGATTTCTTCGTTGAACGTAATAAATTCTTCCTTCTTTGCATACGCGCAATACAGCTCGAGCATTGTAAACTCTGGATTGTGCGAGTAATCGATTCCTTCGTTTCGGAAACAGCGACCGATTTCATAAACTTTCTCCATTCCGCCAACAACAAGACGCTTCAATGAAAGCTCTGTGGCAATACGAAGGTAAAAATCCGCATCAAGCGCATTGTGATGGGTGGTAAACGGTCGTGCGCTCGCGCCTCCTGGAATGGACTGAAGAATTGGTGTTTCAACTTCAAGGTATCCGGAATCATCGAGGAATCTACGCATCGACGCAATGAACTTCGAGCGCATAACAAGTCTGTCGCGTACTTCAGGATTCGAGATGAGATCGAGCTCGCGATGACGATAGCGAATTTCAACGTCCTGTAATCCGTTCCATTTTTCTGGAAGTGGCTGCAATGCTTTTGCAAGGAGAACGATCGATTGCGCGAGCACTGATTTTTCGCCCGTTTTTGTTACGTATGCTGCGCCAGGAATTTCGACGATGTCGCCAACGTCAAGATGGTCAACAAAGAAGGTGTACTGCTCGCCCAGATCGTCCTTACGCAGAACCGCTTGCATGGTGCCAGAGGCGTCGAGAATGCGAAGAAACGACAGTGCACCAATATGGCGCATCGCAATAATACGTCCGCAAATGGTGATTGCACTTTGGCTTGCGAGAAGTTCATCGAATGCGTGAAGAGCCTCGGCAATTGTGTGGCTCCGGTTGCTTCCTGCAGGGTAGGCGTCGATGCCCCCAGTCGTGATGGAAGTAAGTCGTTCTCGTCGCACTACTTCTTCATTGGTCATATAACTATTTCACTTCGGCGATTTTGTACTCAATGGTACCTGAAGGAACTTCTGCGTGCACGGTTTCACCAACCTTCTTCCCCATAAACGCGCTTCCAAGTGGAGAGACGTTGCTAATCTTTCCCGCCATAGGATCTGCCTCATTTTCTCCGACGATTTCGTATGTCTTTTTTGCGCCCTTAATATCAACAACAAACGTCGATCCCAGTCCGATAGCTCCTCCAACCTTTTCCTCAACAACCACGGCATTCACGATCATTTCCTGAATATCAACGATGCGCATTTCGTTTTGCGCTTGCTGTTCCTTTGCCTCGTGGTACGCGAAATTTTCGCTTAAATCACCCATTTCCTTGGCATCGCTAATTTTTTGGGCAATTTCTGGCCGCAAAACCTTAATACGGTTCGCGAGTTCATCCTTGAGGCCTTGAAGCCCAGCGGCAGAAATATAGGTGTTGTTGTCCATAGGAAAAAGAAATTCCGCCAAGTCGGCGGCACTGAAATCAGTATCGCATGGGCGGAAATGAGGGTCAAGCGGGTTATTCCCTCGATCGATTGCCAAAATACCAGGCAAAAATATCCTTCGCGATTGGCGTGGAGTAGTAGCCACCTCCGCCTTGTTCAACAATCACCGTCACCGCAATAGTTGGGTCATCAAATGGCCCAAAACCGGTGAACCAGGTGTGCTCTGCCCTTCCGGTTGCCCACTGCGCCGTTCCGGTTTTTCCGGCAACAGGTTCTGGCAAATCGAGCATCGACGTCGCACTTCCATTTACCACCGTTTGACGCATGGCGTCGCGAATAACGGTATCGACGTCATCGGGAACAATTTTCGTCCCTTCCGGTTCCGCGTCTTTTATGAGGTGTGGAGTCATGAGTGTTCCACCATTCGCGAACGTTGCCGTCGATCGATTAATTTGCAGTGGTGTCGCAAGAAAATCTCCCTGACCGATCGAGACGTTGTACGTATCGCCGATATACCACGGTTCACCCTTTGTAGACTCCTTCCAGTCTTTCGTTGGAAGAAACCCATCTGCTTCGTTCGAAAGATCGATTCCTGTCGTTGACCCAAAGCCAAACAACGCTGCGTACTGCATCAGCTTCTCAAGTCCAAGTCCCTGAAAGGCGTCTGTTCCTCCGCCAATGGTGTAAAAAAATGTATTCACCGAGTCTGCAATCGCGTGATAGACGCTTGTGATGCCATGTCCGCCTTTTCGCCAATCCGGAAAAAACCGCGAACCTAACCACAGGCCACCTGATGAAAGAAAGCTCGTCGCTGGCGTAATGATGTGTTCCATGAGCGCCGCCGCTGCATATACCGGCTTAATTGTTGATCCTGACGGGTACTCTCCTTGGGTCGCGCGCGGGAAAAGCGGCGCATTCGGATCGTCGCGTAGCGCCGCGTATTCCTCGTTCGTAATTCCACGAGCAAAAAGGTTTGCGTCATATGCCGGATACGACACAAGCGCAAGCACCTCCCCATTCTTTGGATTCGTCACCACAACAGCGGCGCGCTTTACTGGCGCATTTGCGAGGTGCTTTTCCAACGCATATTCAATTGCCGCGGTAAGCCGTGCATCAATGGACAGCGTGAGATTCTCTCCATCAATTGTATCCGTCTTTTCGAGCGTACGAATTGTGTGGCCTTGCGCATTCACTTCAGTAATTTCAACACCCGGTGTGCCGCGCAATTCTTTTTCATGCGATTCTTCAAGCCCTTGCTTTCCAATGCTGTCGAATCGACGATACCCAAGAGATTTCATGGCATTGTACGTTTCTGTATCAATGGTTCCGGTAAACCCAAGGACATGCGACAGCGTCGGAATCGCGTCGGTGAGATACGTTCGTGTTGATGCGAGCTCTACCGTCATACCAACGTATGCGTTCGGACGAGAAAGAAATTGCAATCCCGCGGTATATGGCACCGCATCAGAAAGAAGAACGGTTTGATCCCCCTCCGTTTCCTGATATTTCTCTTCAAAGTCGTCAGGGCTCACCTCAAGTTCCGCTGCAACCTGTACAAATCGCTCGCGGCGTTTATCGGCGTCTTCTGGAATATCTGCTCGGTTAGCGACCAAATGAAATGCGGGGGTATTCCACGCGAGCACAACGCCATTTCTATCCGTCATGACGCCGCGGTTCGGCACGATTGTTTTTACTCGTGTGCGATTATTGTCGGCAATTGCTCGATATTCTTCTCCATGAACAACTTGCCACGAACCAATCCGAAACAGAAAAACACCAAAAGTACAAAGGAGCACCGCAATGCCAATACGCGTTACTCGTCGTGCGGCAAAATTTCCAACAAACGTTCCTAACGAGAGTTCAGCAGTGGACCGCCCAGAAAGCGAATCATCAAATGTCGCATCAGCATCAGTATCAGAAAGACGCCCGATGGCATCGTCATCGAGAAGCGCGAAGACTCTTGGGTTATGGGATGGTTTACGGAAAATCATGAATGCGAGCGAAGAAAGAACGGCAAACGAATTCTGCGCTCAATACTTCGAACGATCAGCACACCAAAGAATAATCCTGGAAGAAGCAAAAGGAGGATGCGTACCGCGTGAATGACCGCATGCGGTGGAAGGAGCGAGGAACCAAACAGCCCATCGATACTTCCACCAATCGCAAGAACAACAATTGTTGCAACGGTATACACGACGGCCCCGAATCCTAGAAGCGCGTACACTGATCGTGTTGTGAAAATTTGCAAAATACTTACCGGTCCGATTCCTGCAATGATCAGTGCGACAGGATCAGCGCGAAACACAGCGAGTGCAATAAACCACGCGACACCTTCCTCAATACCGACACGTTGCATAATAATCATTCCGGCAATGTAGACGAGCGGTATCTCAGAAATAAACCCAGTGAACGCGTGCAAAAAAGAGATCTCCGTTAAAACGAATGCTGCGAACAGCGCAGAGAGCAATATGGCGATTCTCATAAGTTCGCTGACGGATATGGAAGCACAAGCACCGACGTCCATTCGCGTGGGTCATGTACTGGGCGAATCGTGGCATGAATAAATGGTGCACTCGGCGTTGCGACGACGTCAGTGACCGTTCCAATAACAATGCCCTGAGCGATCCGGCCGCCGAGGCCGCTTGTGACAACAATATCGTCAGCCGCAATGAGGGTGTCTTGCGGAATGTAGTCCATTGCAAGCAGTGCTCCTTCCTGTCCGGACACAAGGCCAATTGTCTTTTGTTTTCCGAGAATTGCTCCAGGTATCGCGCTTTTTGGATCTTCAGTGAGACGTACCGTCGATGACGTTAGTGAAACGGAATCAATCACCCCAAACAATGCGCCGTCACCAATAACAACCGCAGATTCTTCCCGAATACCGTCGTTTAAACCACGATCGATCGTCACCACGGCATCTTCTGGAGTGTCGCGAGCAATAACACGGGCGGCAACGCCATGGACTGCTGTGCGCGACACATAGTTCATGAGTGTTCGCCATTCTTCTACTTCGCGTTGATCTGCTTGCGCGTTTGCAGCAATAATCGTCGATGCGCCAAGTCGATTTGTACAGGTATTTAATTGCGCAGAGAGCGAATCTTCGTTCGCAAAAAGACGGGATGTCGCGCGACCAAGAAGTGACCCTGCTTGATACACTCCTCCCTCAACCGTTTGGAAGACCGCCGACAACGCTGGAACAAAAGATGCTGCCCATAACAGTGCGCACACGCCAAAAAATGTTGCCATGTGTTTTACCGCGGCGCGCGTGCGGTCACTGTTATACCAAGCCCTTGGCATAGGCAAGACGATTATCGACGGCGATCAACGCCGGTTGTTGGAAGTGCAATTTCATTGAGCATTCGATCGTCGCTCAAAAGTACTCCACAGCCACGAACAACGGCCGCATCAGGGTTCTCTGCAAGGCGAACAGGGATGTCCGTCTCTTTTGCGATCGATCGTTCGAGTCCGCGAAGCAGCCCTCCGCCACCGACGAGCACAATTCCCCGTTCGTAAATATCCGCTACAAGTTCCGGAGGAGTCAGCTCAATGGTCGCCTTAATGTTCTCAATAATTGTTCGAACTGATTTGTTTAATGCCTCGCGAATCTGGCCGTCATTCACCGTTACTTCTTTCGGAAGTCCTGTAATGAGGTCTCGGCCGCGCATGGTCATGCGCAAGCCTTCGCCGGTATCAAGGCTGCTTCCAATGTGGCATTTCACATCTTCAGCAACACGCTCGCCGAGTAAAAGATTAAAAACATCACGAGCATACTGCAAAATATGTTTCGTCATCTCGTCGCCAGCGACTGTCAGCGACTTCCACGTCACAATTCCCGAAAGCGAAATGACCGCGATTTCCGTTGTTCCACCGCCAATATCAACAATCATGCTCCCAAGCGATTCTTCAATGGGGAGACCGGCACCAATTGCAGCAACAAGCGGAGCCTCAACGAGAAGCGCTTGGCGTGCGCCAGCGGCAAGTGCGGCGTCCTCTACGGCCTTACGCTCAACTTCAGTAATTTCCATTGGCACGGACATGACAATTCGCGGACGAGGAACAAGTGTAAAGGCGTCGTCATGGATTTTGTCGATGAAATACTTCAACATTTTTTCCGTGACTTCAAAGTCGGAAATAACGCCTTTCGTCAGCGGACGCGTAATTTGAATATGCGGGGGAGTTTTCCCCACCATATCTTTTGCGATTTTTCCGACGGCAAGGATGTGGTTTGTTCGCGTGTTAATTGCAACAATAGAAGGCTCGTTCATGACGATCCCCTTCTCTTTCACAAAAACACGCGTATGCGATGTCCCAAGGTCGATGCCGATGTCCTCGGAAAACTTTCCAAAAAAACGATTAAACATAGGCAACCATGATGTTGCCAGGGATTCGGAATCTCCGAAATGGCTCTATCCACACCTTACGCTAGGCCTCTTTCCGAACGCTCATCATTAACAGCTCAACAAGCGCAACAAGAACAACTAATAACAGCATTGTTCCTAATGAAAAAAGATCGCGAGAAAGCAAGAAAAGACAGGTCAAAAACAGCGCAGAAAGCATGACCGCCTGACGAAATGATCGCGCGACCGCAGCATGAATATGCTCTTCTGCGTATTTCCGCGAACGAATCACCGTCCCACCGATCGTGAAGAGTCCGGCAATTCCAGCGCCAAGCGTTAAATAGAACACCGAAAACGCGAGCCAGCCTGCTGTTGCAGGGTTAATCGAGATCACAATAATGCACCACGCAGAAATGCTAATGGCAGTACCGATAGCTAATGCGATGAGATATTGGCGCAGGGACATAGAAAGAGTATATCAGAAATTCCCTTTCTCTTTCTGGACCCTCGCAATAATTTTTGTGATATCAGCTTCAGGGATCTCTGATTGAATACGCGCGAGGATTGTTGGGATCATTCCGGTAATGTCGAATGTTGCTGGAGCGTTATCGCACCCAAGAATAAGAATGCCGGCCGCATAACTTGAAACACGAACATCGTCTGCAAGCGGCGATCCTTCAAGCATTTCGGCAAGAATTTCTTTCGCGCGATCGACAATGATTGCCGCGGTTACTTGCTTTGTAATTCCGTGGCGCTTCAGTGTGCCCTCAAGCATTTTGCTAATCTGCGTTAGCGAACTCCGTTTGCGTTTAGGCTGATCTTGCATACGGACAGATATCTTTAAAATCGCAGTATTGGCAATGTGGGCCCGGCGTTGCTTCAAAGGTGCTCGTACGGATTTTCTCCATACTCTCACGAATTTGGAGCTTCAACTTTTCTTTGTCCTTATCGGTCGGCTCAAAGCTGACCGCCGTGTTCGATTCTAAGTAATAGTACGTCAATTTCTTGACGACGAGCGGCGGAACAAAACTTTCCTCTGCGGCGATGGCATATAGCACGAGCTGACGACGGTCATCCCAATCGAGTTTCGTTTTTGGCTGCCCCGTTTTGTAATCGATAATCTCAATGCCGCCTTCCACGTCGTCAATTCGGTCGATACGACCTTTCACGAGAATTCCGTCAATTTTCAGCGTGAAACCTTTTTCAATAAATTTTGGGGACGGTGGGTTTTCCGTGACGACACGATAGTACTCCTTCATGATTTCTGTACCGCGAGCACGATAGTCATCGCGTGTTGCGTCATCCGGATACCATTCGTCGACCCAGGATCGATCATACATGTCGAGCAAGTCCTTCATGGTTGGAAGGGCCACGGATTCACTTGCCCCACCAAATAACGTTGCCTGATGCGCAGCCTTTGCAGCAATTATGCGCTCCATGAATGCCTGAAGCGCATTGTGCATCGATTTTCCGAAACTCATTTGGTGCTTACCATACGACGGAACGCCAATAATATGCGCGTATTTGTACTGCAACGGACACGTGCTGAAGGCAGCAATTTGCGAGAAACTGATTTTGTCAGGAATGTGAATGTTTGCGTTACCGGTTGGTATTTTGCCAACTTCAAGCGCGAGCGTGTCCGCAATATTTTCAGGGCGAGCCACGCTGACCGCATTGGTATAGCCGAGTTCATCGAGGAACCGCGAAATTTTGCGTTTTCGCGACCCACCGTAATCCTCTGCGCTCATGAGATACAAACCTTCTTTCGCTCGCGTCATCGCAACGTAAAAGAGTCGACGTTCTTCGGCGACGTGATCATTCCCTTCAACGTCGTCTTTCATTAATCCTGGCGGGAAATCAATGGCTTGCGATCGTCCGACCGACGGGAATCGCTGTTCGACAAGATTGATGACGAATACATACCGGAACTCCAGGCCTTTTGATCCGTGGACCGTCATCACAGATACGACGTCCGGACCTTCTTCCGGATCTTGCGCTACGGCACCATTCTCCCCTGCCGCGCGTTCCGCATCGAATTCTTCAATAAACCGCGGGAGCGTCGCGTCATCGTTCATTGCAACGAATCGCTTGAGGCGGTTAAAGAAGCGTTCGAGGAGCCTATAGAGCTCTTGCTGCTCCAATTCTGATGCGTGCTGACAGTCGCCAAGTAACCCAGTCTCCTTCATCATGGTTACGAAGAGCTCAGTAACCGGCAATCGTTTTGCCTTGTTGCGGAGTTCCGCAAGTTTCTGCTGAAGGTCGATAATCCGGTTGCGACCTTCCATGCTGATTCGCGCAGCGTCGGCGTACGTCAACAAATCAAATAACGACATTCCTTTCCGACGCGCATAAAACATCAAGGCCGTGAGATCTTCCTGTGAGAGCCCTAATCGAGGATGCGAGAGGATGCGGTACAAGGACGGTGAATCGTGCGGCGCATGAATAACGCGTAGGTAACACAGCGCATCGAGAATAATCGGCATCGTGTACAGGCCAGAAAGCGCCATGAAACGGTACGGAATGCCAGCACGCTCAAACGCCTCAAGAAACGGATCAACGTGATCATTTCCACGTGCAAGAATTGCAAAATCTTTCCAGTTCGCGCCAGATTCATCATGAAGCTTCGTGATCGTCTCAACCACGGTCGCGACCTCATCTTCGAGTGTCGCGGCGTGAATATGATGAACATTTCCTGCGTGCTCGATGTTCGAAATGAGCTGTTTTGACAACCCTTCCGAGATCTCAAGTCGATGAGGATTGTTCTTGGTAATCGAGGCGTATGCAGCATCGAGAATTCCTCGACCGCTCCGGTAATTATGTACGAGAACGATTTTCTTTGTGTCAGGGAAATCCGAACGAAACGTCAGGATATTTGCGAGTGCTGCTCCACGGAATTTGTAAATCGCTTGGTCGTCATCTCCAACAATCGTGAGATTGTTTTTTGGCGCAGCTAAGAGTTTGACGAGTTCGTACTGCACACTATTCGTGTCTTGAAACTCATCGACCACAATGTACGTAAACCGCTTCCGATACTCCGCGAGAATGTTTGGTCGCGTCTTGAAGAGTTCGACGGTGTACGCAAGAAGATCACCGAAGTCGAGCGCGTCTTCCGTAATGAGAATGTCCTGATATGTTTTGTATGCGCGAGCGACCTCGCGATGCTTTTCCCATTCAAGTCGCTCTTCGTCTGGCAATGCATTGAATGCCTCGGGCCCGCCACCAGCAATGTTTTGAATCTGCTCCTCGACGGATGCAATGTACGCATCCGGCGTTATTCCTTCATCTTTCGCTCGCGAAAAATGTGAGAGCAGAAGCTTAAAAAACTTCGTCGGCGTGCCGCGAGGCTTGTAGTAATTAAGGTTGAAGTCCGCAAGATGCCGACGCATGAACAACCAACCGTCGACTTCTGAAGCGACAGTGAAGTCTTGCGGAATGCCGATGTCGACACCGTGCTCACGGAGAACTCTTTCGCAAAATGCGTGGAATGTGGAAATCGAAAGATCAACATATCCCATTGGGAGCAACACATCGACGCGTTCTTCCATTTCATTCGCGGCTTTGTCGGTAAAGGTTAAGGCGAGAATATTTTCCGGCATCGCTTTCCCTTGCTCAATAAGCCACGCGATACGCTTCGTGATGACGGTCGTTTTCCCAGTGCCGGCACCTGCAATAATCATGAGCGGTCCATCACCATGAGTGACCGCCTGCTGCTGCTCGGCATTCAGATGTTCAAGAAGTGAAGACATGATTTACAGCGCTGCGATATTCTGTGCCACAGAAACAGCGAACTGAATTCCCTGTTGCGTGAGCATGTACCCACCAACACCAAACAGAAGCGCAACATGAACCGTCAGAACAATTGCAAGAATTTTCTGATGTTTTGTCATTGGTTCCCCATTCTGCTGCACGTCATGAGTGAATCGTACTGCTTCGCGAACCATTAACACGCTCACAATACCCAGAAGCGCAAACATTATGAGTCCGAGCACGAGATGTGATTGCAACGCGTATCCAACACCAATAAGTTGACTCACGAAGAGTACAGAAAATGGCGCCCCAAGCGTTGCAGCGTATAGCGCGATACACAGCGTTTTTAGCGTCTTGTTCGTCCGAATAATCGCCGTGTCCTGGGCTGCGTGCCATAATCCAGACTGCGCAACGGCCTGCCCAAACAGATGAAGAACAGCAGGAATAATTCCTGCGAATCCTGCGCCAATCATGAACGCCGCAATGCCAATATGCTCCACGCCAGAACATTTAATGACATGAGGATTCTTCCGGAAAAGCATTTTTGCCGCAACGAGCGCAAGAAGCACGAGTCCAGCTCCAATGAACAATGTATTCGTCCATGCGCCGCTGTCTGCAAGAACGCGATCGACGAGTAATTTTAACCGAAGGAGCGCAATAATAAATACCACCGGCGCAGCTCCCGCAACGAAACTCGCAAACCGCGACCTTCGAACCCACAACCAACACGACAGTACCGTCGCAATCCCAACAATGCTGAACGCGTACTGCGCAAGAACATCGCTCATGCGATCTGCGCCAATAGCGCCACTAAATGACAGTGCTTGCCACGAACTCAGCCCGGAGTCCATTTGAAGCTTCATGAAAAGGGATGCTCCGACAACGTAGAGCACAGAGGCAAAAGCGCAGACAGCGATAATCATCTGTTGCCCTTTTGCGTTTGCGGCACGCTCTGCATGAAGTGCGAGACATGACGCCGCAATGAGTGCCAGTGCAAACGCAAGCGAAAGCACCGCAAGGTTATCGGTTGTGATCGCGAGAACCGTCGCGACAAGACCCATGATTGTCACTGATAATTCAGAACGATGTGCCCGAGTGCCACCAATGTGCAGCGCAAGCGTTCCGAGCGCAAGAACGCCGACGAGTCCAAGCTCGCACCACGTCAACGAATCCAGATGACCAAGCGAGAGAAGAATACTCAACATAAAAGAAAATTAGCGGCGTAATTTTTCAAGCGCACCATTCCATAATTTCGTGAATCGTGCACCAAGACCGAGACGATGTGCGCAATTGGTTCGCCATGCTTCAAGGATTTCAAACGATGGCAACCGTTCCAGAATGCTTTCACGGAAATACCATTTGATACACGCAACACCAAGTATCAAAAGACCAATGCTTCCCATGCGAAGCGTCCCGAATGCGGTAACGATTCCTCCGCGGAATGTTCCTGCGGCATCAGTTAACGGATCGGCGCCAATAAAGACAAGAAGTTGTGGAAGTGCAAAGCCACTCACAAGCGTGAGGAGCGCAAGAAGAACAATCGGAACAAGCTGGCGATCTGTTGGTTCAACACGAACGCCTTCTGCATTGCGTGATTCCCCAAAAAATACTCCAATCACCACACGAAGCACCGCAGCAATCATGAATAGCAACGAAACGATGCCAACAATTAAGAGCACGACCGCGACAACCGGCGCATTCGCGAACATCGCCTGGAACGTGCTTCCCGTCATCCAGATACTCGTAAACACTGCCGATGGTGGAAACCCAATTGCTCCAAACAGAAGAATCAATGTTGTTACAGCAAACTTTGGTAGTGTTTTTGCAAGCCCACCACTTGAATCAATATTCGAGCCGATGACGTCCGCTGCAAGAAAGAGTCCAGACGTCGCAATAGTGTTCACGGTGAGCTGAATAAATGCCGCAAAAAGCATGACATTCATTGCGTCATAAACTGCCAGCGACTGAAATGCCATCGCTCCGGCAATCATCACTGCAGTGAATCCGAAACTCGCAATGCTCAATTGTGCAACGATGCGGTGAATCTGCTTTGCATTCAATGCTCCCATTGCCCCACACAGCATCGTAAAAGCGCCAAGGACCGCAATCGGAAGCGAGAACCAAATAGAAAGCGGTGGAAGAATGAAGAGAATACATCGGATGAAACCGTACAACGCAACACCGGAAAGACCGCCGCGGAACAATACAGCGACGTGAGCAGGAACGGTAACAGACGCAGAAATGTATGCTCGGTGAAACGGAAATATCCCCATGCCCGCAGCAAAACCGAAGAATAGAAGTCCGTACCCAACAATAAGCAATGTCAGGTCAAGTTCACCCGAAAGATACGCCAATGTTCCAAAGTCGCTAAACAACGCGCCTGAGGAAAGTATAAAGAGCCCAGATGCAATCGCGAGGGTGCTCCCCTGCGCGATTGCGACAAACGAGAGTCCTGCTTTTTCAGCAGGATCATAACCAACGCGCTGAAATAAAAAGGCTGCAAACATCATTGTTGCCCACGCAGTAACAAAACCAATAATATTTCCGGCGAGAAGCGTCCACTGCACACCTATAACAAACAATGCACCGAGTATTCCAAATATTCGCGCGTGTCCTGACTCAAGGTGCTTCTCCGCCTGCGAAAGCGCGTACAGTCCTGCAGCGGCAATGACAAGAGAAATTCCTAGAAAAAAGATCGCACTGAAGCGATCGAGCGCAACCGTCATCCCGTAAAACATTGGCACACCAATGGTGAATGGTGTTTCCGCAACCGCTCCGTACGCACCAGCAACGACGCCACCAATACCCGAAAGCGCAAGAAGAATCGCATTCCATCGGGCAGAAACTGCTGGCCGAAGAAACACGGACACGACAAGCGCGAGCACCGGAGCCACAGAGGCAACATACAGTGAATTCTCAAGCGGTGTCATAAGCGGAAAATTACAAAATAATCACCGAAACATCAGGCGAAGTGTATGGTTTAGCGCCAAGTTCATCAAGCAGGTTGTCCACTAACGACAAAGGAGGGCTCGCCGCGCAAGCCCTCCCCGTTTTCAGCGTCATTGCACTGGGTCAGTCTTCCGGATGACGACGAGCACCGTTCCGAGCTCCTTCGTCTTCGCGATTTTCGCAACTTTCCACCCTTTGCGTCCCTTCACCGCTTCGGCAGGAACCGAAGAGAACAGTGTGTTGAGCTGACACGTCAGCTCGTCGAGATCCGTGCTGAGCCCACCGGCGAGAAGCTTGCGCTCCTCCCACTTCTTGCTCCCATTGAACCGCCCAGAGTCATTGAATCGCTCGAACAGCACTGCCGCCTCAGTTTCCCCTTTGCCCTGACGGCGGAGATGAAACAGACCGGCGCCCTCGTCGTCCATCTGATACGCCCTCCACTCTGCGGTAATCCAACCGTGCTGTCGGTAGTAGCGCTCGAGCTTTCGAGGCCAGTCAGGCTCCCGGATCAGCGTCACGTCGATTGTGGATTTCTCTCCTTCAAGGAAGATGGTGCCGTCGATGATGAGCCGAATCGCTTGATCTCGCGTCATGTGTTCCTCTGTGAACACAAAAAGGGTACCAAGGATTTTTCAATGCGCAAACCGAAAGGAGGGCTCGCCGCGCAAGCCCTCCCCGTTGTTGCTGATGTCACCCCAGCTTGAGTTGGTACCAGAAGGTTGGAAGTTCGCCCTCTCGATTCCCCTGGATTTCGTCCTCCACGATTCCGAGCTGTCCGTGAAGCTCCTTCGCGATGGGGCGCGAGGTGAAGAACTGCACTGTCCTGGCACGGTTCTGGCGATCGATGGGATCGCCATCCTTCTGTGCCCATTCAATGAGCTGTACGATTTCACCCTTCGTTTCGAGCGCCTCGCCGCAGAGCATTATGAACGTGTCTTTCCCCTGTTTCCAAAGGCCCACGAACGGCCAGGGACGTCTGCCGGTGGCATACACGAGCCTCAGTCGCTCGAGCAAGCCCACGGGCAGCTCATTGCTGAGGCTGACGTAGATCTTGAAGTACGGAACGCCATAGGCGTGTTTCAGCAGGCCTGACGCGCCGTTGCGGTAGCGGCCCAACGCAGACTCCACAATGCGGACACATTCCTGCAGCAACACACCGCTGGTGATGATGTCGAGTGGACATTCCTCCATCACCATCCTCACGGCCGATCCGACCTGCCTCGTTTCGAGATATCCCGACGTTTCCATGATTCAGTCTCCGTGCATAATTGCATCACGAAATTGCAGAAGGCTCAAGAAGATGACGTCTGAGGTACCCCTTTTACAAGTGTCGTAAAACAAAAGGACCGCGCTCGCACGTGGTCCCTTCGTCGGGACGGTGCAGAGCGCGGTCAGGGCGAAGCTTCCGCCGGTTCCGTCTTGCTGAACTGAAAAATTTCAAACCGAATGATCTTGATCCCCTCTTCCGGAGGATATCGCCAATCGATTTCCTGCCAGATCTCACGAACCCGTTCTTCGGATTGTGTGAATGCGCGACCCTCGAGGACCGCCTCCTTCAGACGTGCCTCAAACGCCTTCCGCGGAGTGGCGAGCAGCGCCGAGACGGCTTCTTTGGTTTCGTCGGCGATGAGGAACCCTTCTTTGAGATACCTCGTGAAGTAAACCTCGTTGTTTTCGTTCTCGGCGGACGACGTGATGAGGATGAGACGAAGCGTGTACGTGGTCACGGAAGCTCCTTAAGCCCGAAGAATGTAGCAAAAATGGCCAATATACGCAAAACGTCTGCACGATTGCAGACGTTTTGCAAACCCCAACGGTAACAATCTCATGTTCTTACGCCTCCGTTCGATGTTGTTTTACTTTTCCTTTCTTTAGCGCGACACGGTACCGAGCAAGCTCGCGTTCCAGATGCGCTGCGGCGTCGGCGAATCCGACGTCGTTTGCGTTGCGAATGGTTTTCAGATTGTCCTCTGCCTGTTTTTTTGCTGCTTCGATCGCGGCAATTTCCAATTCTTCGCTGCGCTCGGCAGTATCTGCCAATACAACAACCGACGACCCATCGCGAACCTCAAATAAGCCGGTCGATGTTGCAAAAAGCGCTTCCTGTCCGCCGTTCATGATGCGCATCTCCCCTGCTTTCATGAGCGCCAGTAGCGGTACATGATGCGGAAGGACGGTGATTTCTCCCATGCTGGTCATGACCGAAATCGAATCCGCCTCGCCTTCTTGGACGACGCGTTCTGGAGTAACGATTTGGTATTTGAGTTTTGACATAGGACTCGAAGTGAACGAATCAACGGGTGGCGCCGAGGGAGGCCCCCGTACGGAGCGCAACGAGCACAGAATGCTGATGATGATTACCGAAGAGGTTGAGTGCGCGGTGAGCACCGTAACGGGGTCCGAGGTGACAGGTCACGTCAGTCGCGACTGACGTGACAGGACCCGTTGATTCGTTCGTTACGCGATCACTTCGTCGATGGTTCCCTTCATGTAGAACGCCTGCTCTGGAACGCTGTCGTGCTTGCCTTCCAAAATTTCTTTGAAGCCGCGGACGGTTTCAGGAAGCGCAACGTATTTTCCAGGTGTTCCGGTGAACTGTTCTGCGACGTGACATGGCTGCGTAAGGAACTTTTGAATTTTTCGGGCACGCGACACAGTGAGCTTGTCATCTTCGGACAATTCGTCCATACCAAGAATCGCAATAATGTCCTGCAAGTCCTTGTAACGCTGCAACACCTTCTGTACACCGCGTGCAACAGCGTAATGCTCTTCGCCAACAATGTTTGGATCCAAAATGTTTGATGACGAATCGAGCGGATCGACAGCCGGGAACAATGCGAGCTCAGCAAGTGCACGCGACAACACCACCGTAGAATCAAGGTGACCGAATGTTGTTGCTGGCGCTGGGTCGGTAAGGTCGTCTGCTGGCACGTACACTGCCTGAATAGACGTAATCGATCCCTTTGTCGTTGACGTAATGCGCTCCTGCAACGCACCCATTTCTGTTGCGAGGTTCGGCTGGTATCCCACGGCTGACGGAATGCGTCCAAGAAGGGACGACACCTCAGATCCCGCTTGAGTGAAACGGAAAATGTTATCGATGAACATGAGCACATCGCGACCTTCGTCGTCGCGGAAATACTCCGCGAGCGTCAGTCCGGTGAGCGCCACGCGAGCACGAGCTCCTGGCGGTTCGTTCATCTGGCCGAAAACGAGCGCAGTTTTGTCGAGAACGCCAGACTCTTTCATTTCCATGTACAAGTCGTTTCCTTCACGAGTGCGCTCTCCAACACCAGCAAACACCGAGTATCCTCCGTGCTCCTTTGCGATGTTATGAATAAGCTCCTGAATGAGCACGGTCTTTCCGACACCTGCGCCTCCGAACAGACCCGTCTTTCCACCTTTCAAAATTGGACAAATGAGGTCGACGACTTTAATACCCGTTTCAAAAACTTCTGCCTTTGTCGACTGATCGACGAATGCAGGTGCAAGACGGTGAATAGGATCGTTGCGCAATCCTTTCATTGGCTCAAGACCATCGATAGCGTTACCGGTCACGTCAAACATGCGGCCAAGCGTGGATGGCCCAACCGGTACGCTGATTGGTCGACCGGTATCGGTCACCTCAACTCCACGAGTAAGACCGTCTGTCGCGCCCATGGCAATAGCGCGCACCATGCCGTTTCCCAGGTGCTGCGCAACCTCGAGTACAAGCTCGACGTCGCCATTTTTTACCGTCAGCGCGTTAAGAATGGCTGGGACTTCACCTTCGAAGCGGACATCGATGACCGCGCCAATGATCTGTGCAATTGTTCCTTTCATAGTCGTGGGTTTAAGCGAGTGCCGCGGCACCGCTGCTAATCTCTGCAATTTCCTGCGTAATTGCGGCCTGCCGAACTTGGTTATAGGTGAATGTCAGCGATTCCATCATCTCCTTTGCTGAGTCTGACGCGTTCTTCATGGCAAGCATTCGTGCTGCATGCTCTGAAGCGCTCGACTCAAGGAGCGCTTGATAGAACGTTGTCATGACAAGATTTGGAATAACGCGAGAGAGAAGCTCTGATGCATTCGGCTCGATGGTGTAGTCCGACGACTGTCCCTTCCCGTCGCCACCTGCTGCCGACTGTCCATCCCCTACTCCCTCCCCATACGGCAGCACCGTTTGCATTGTGGGCGTTTGCGTGATGCCAGACACGTAATGCGTATACATCAGGCGCACTCTTCGATATTTTCCTTGAAGGAATCCATCAAGGGCCAGCCGCGCAACCGGAATGATGTCTGAATATCTTGGTGCATTTCCTAACCCAGAAAATGACGCAACAACATTGTAGGATAATCGCTGCATCGCATCCGATCCTCGCTTACCAACAGCAACGACATCAACGTCGCCGAGTGATTTCATCTGTTCTCGCGCAAACTTCACCATGTTCGCGTTATAGCCTCCAGCAAGTCCACGATCTGATGTAAAAAGAATCACCAACTCGCGAGTACCTGCACCAGGAACAAGCATCGGATGACTGAGCGACGCCTGCGATCGTTGCATCACTGCTTCAATCGTCGACTTTGCAAGCACAACATATGGCCGACCGCGGAAGGTCGCCGAAACGGCTTTGCGCATTTTACTTGCCGCGACCATTTCCATGGCCTTGGTAATTTTGCGCGTATTTTTGACCGACGTAATTCGGGATTTGATGAGCTTCCGCGACATTGCCATAAGAGTGGAGGCAAGAAAAGTATTACGCCGTGAACGTCGACAAGAACTTTTTCAGTTCGGTTTCCAATTGCGCTTTCACTTCTGCAGAAACTTCACGAGCATCATGAATTGCCTTGAGAACTGCAGCTCCGCTCGACTCAAAATAGCGCAAGCACTCTTCCTCAAACTTCTGCATCGCTGTTACCGGCAATGCGTCGAGCATTCCAGTGTTCAGCGCGAAAATGACAATCGCCTGTTTTGCGAATGACAGCGGTGAGTACTGTTTTTGTTTCATGAGTTCCATTGCACGGCGACCGCGCTCGATTTGTTTCTTTGTTGCTTCGTCAAGATCAGAAGCGAACTGAGCAAATGCCTCAAGTTCACGGAACTGCGCAAGGTCAACCTTCAATGACTTTGCAACGCTCTTCATTGCCTTCGTCTGCGCAGAGCTTCCGACGCGCGACACGGACAATCCAACGTTCAGCGCCGGACGCTGACCACGATAGAACAGATCAGATTCAAGGTAGATCTGTCCGTCGGTAATTGAAATAACGTTCGTTGGAATATATGCAGACACGTCGCCTCCCTGCGTCTCAATAATTGGGAGCGCGGTAATACTTCCTCCGCCGTGTTCTTCATTCAAACGTGCAGAGCGCTCGAGCAAACGAGAGTGCAAGTAGAAGACGTCGCCCGGGTATGCTTCACGTCCTGGTGGGCGGCGAAGCAACAACGAAATTTCACGGTATGCCCATGCGTGCTTACTCAAATCATCGTACACAATAAGCACATCCTCGCCCTTTGCCATGAAGTATTCTGCAATTGCGCATCCCGCGTATGGTGCAAGGTATTGCATTGCTGCAGGATCGGATGCTCCAGCAAGAACGATAGTGGTGTATTCCATGGCTCCAGCTTCCTCAAAGCGCGCCATGATCTGCGCAACCTTCGATTCCTTCTGTCCAATCGCAACGTAAATACATTTCACGTTCTCACCCTTCTGGTTCAAAATCGTATCGATAGCAATTGCAGTCTTTCCCGTTTGTCGATCGCCAATAATAAGCTCGCGCTGACCACGTCCGACAGGAATAAGCGCATCAATCGCCTTAATACCGGTATGCATCGGCACGGTGACCGACTTACGCGTCATGACACCTGGAGCGACTTTTTCAACCGGCGCAAGCGTCTTTGACGTGAGTGCTCCTTTGCCGTCAAGCGCATTTCCCAATGGATCAAGAATACGACCAACGGTTTCTTCTCCAACAGGAATCGAGAGAATTCGACCGGTGCTTCGCGCGGTGTCTCCTGCCTTCACACCTGTCGCATCACCAAGAATAATGACACCGATGGTTTCTTCCTCAAGGTTCAAGGCAACACCAAAGACTCCGTTACCAAAGTCAATCATTTCTTGGCTCATTGCATTTCCAAGACCAGACAATCGTGCGACGCCATCAGAAACGCTCATGACGGTTCCCACACGCTCTTCATGTGCCTCTACCTTAAACTCATCGATTCGTTCGCGAAGGACTGCAATGATATCGGCTTTTTTGGTTGGCATAGATTGG
>CAYROW010000004.1:26060-29575 GCA_964425965.1 uncultured Gammaproteobacteria bacterium | reverse complement strand
ACTTCCCCAACCTTTTTTACGACATCCGATGAAAGATCGACGGAATACTCCGTACTCACCTTTCGCATTTCGCCACCAGATTCCACCAAAAGGAACACACGGGCACGGCCAGGATGGGTGCGGAAAATTTCGCGAAGACGCGCAATCATGTCGTGTGTTGGATTTTGCGGGACGGTAATCGACAGCCCTTCCGTGAGCGATCCTGCGGGTGCGACAACCGGCGCTGGAGCCTCCATCATCATCGGAACCTCCGATGTATTCGCGTCTGTCCATCCACCACGAGCAAGCATCGATGTCAGAGTTGGGATCTCTGGCTCAGTAAACGCAATGACGCCGTCGACGAGGACAGAATATTCAACCGTTTCCGATTCTTCGCGCTTGCGGTGCGACACTTTTCCCATAATGAGGAGCATCGCCTCAGGATTGAGTACAGCGCGAGTTGTTACGTACGTTTTCGGAAATACAACAGATTCAATACTTCCCGATGGATCTTCGATGCGAACAAACGCCATGGGCTCGTTTTTCTTCTTCGTAAAAATCTGCTTAATATTGCTCGCGACTCCCGCAATCTTCACCATGGCGCCATCGTCGTATCCCGGAATCGCGCTTGCCTTGACGATGTACGGCGCAAACTGATCGTAAAACAAACTCGCCGGATGCGACGATACGTACAGTCCGAGCAGTTCTTTTTCCCATGTTAAGAGCATTCCTGTTGGAATTTGCGGAACGGTTCGGAATTCAATTTTATGCTCAACAATTGCCGGACCAACGTCGAATAGTGACGTTTGATTCCGCGCCAATTCATGCTGAACGTGCTTGTTGTACAGCACGAGCGTGTCGAGGTTCCCTACAAGCTGCGATCGATCGCCAAACCGGTCGAGCGCGCCAGCCTTCGTTAATGCCTCGAGCGTCTTTCGGTTAAATGCGCTCGTCTTTACACGACTCAACACGTCGGCCAAATCCTTATACGGCCCACCGCGCTTTCGCTCACGCACAATTTCCTCCGCAACCTCCTGTCCAACGTTTTTAATTGCTGACAGTCCCCATCGCACGTTCTTTGTATCCTTCACGACAGCAAAACCTGCAAATGATTCGTTAATATCTGGTGCAAGAACGGTAAGCCCCATGCGTCGGCATTCCTCAACTTCAATCGTGATACGGTCAATAATTCCCGAATCAGAGTTCATTAAGGCTGCCATGAACTCCCCCGGATAATGCGCCTTCAAGTACGCCGTGCGGTACGCGATCATGGCGTAACACGCCGCGTGAGACTTATTGAATCCATACGCCGCAAAATCCTCAAGCTTCTGGAACACTGCTGCGGCAATATCAGGACGCACGCCGTTTTTGACGGAGCCATCGATAAACTTCACCTTCATCTTCTCCATGAGTTCTGCGATCTTTTTTCCCATGGCCTTACGGAGCGTATCAGCTTCACCTCCGGTAAAGCCTGCCATGTCTTTCGCGACTTGCATGACTTGCTCTTGGTACACCGGAATACCATAGGTTTCACGGAACGAGTTTTCCATGAGCGGATGCTCGTAGACCACTTTTTCCGTTCCGTGCTTTCGACGAATGAAACTTTCAATAAACTGCATTGGTCCCGGGCGGTATAAGGACACCATCGCGATAATATCCTCAAACGCGCTCGGCTGAAGTTCTTTGATGTATCGCTTCATGCCGTCGGATTCCAACTGGAACACGCCGGTGGTGTCACCTCGGCCGAGCAGTGCAAATGTCATCGCGTCATCTAATGGCGCGTTATCCAAATCAACCGCCACGCCGTGAACCGCGCGAATAATATCGAGCGCGTCTTCAATAACCGTTAAGTTACTCAGGCCGAGGAAGTCCATTTTCACGAGCCCAACGGCTTCTGCAGAGTTCAGCGAATACTGCGTAATAAGCGCCATGTCTTCCTTTTGTCCTTGCTGCAGCGGAACGCGCTGCACCAGCGGCCTGTCACCAATCACAATGCCGCAGGCGTGCTGCGAAGCGTGACGAGGATTGCCTTCAATTTTCATGGCAAGATCAATCACACGCCGCGCCATCGGGTTGCCGTTGTACATTTGCTGCAAATCCGGCGCCTCAACAATGGCAACTTTCAACGGCGTGTGTTTTCCCTGAATTGGCGGCGGAACAACCTTTGCAATAACATCGGCCTCTTGAAACGACAATCCAAGCACACGAGCAGCGTCGCGAACCGCGGCGCGCGGCATAAGTGTTCCAAACGTCACAATGCCTGCCACGTGATCGGCTCCGTAGCGTTGCGTGACGTATTCCAATACCTTCCCGCGTCCACGGTCGGCAAAATCTGTGTCGATATCTGGCATGGACACGCGGTCTGGATTGAGGAATCGCTCAAAGAGCAAGTTGTATCGCAACGGCTCGATGTCAGTAATGCGCAGTGCGTACGCAACAATGCTTCCAGCAGCAGAACCACGACCCGGCCCTACCAACACACCGTTATCCTTTGCCCACGTAATGTAATCTTGGACAATTAAAAAGTACGACGAGAATCCCATCTTCACGATGGTTGCGTACTCAAACTCAAATCGCTCCATGACGTTTGGTGGGATTGGATCCGCGTAACGATCTTTCAATCCTTGAATACACAGCTCGCGCATCACGTCGTTGTCCGTCTTTCCTTCCGGTAATGGATAAATCGGCAAAAAGTTCTTTCCCAGTTCCATCGTATAGCTGACACGATCCGCGACGCGACGCGTGTTCTCAAGCGCTTCTGGAACGTCGGCGAACGCAGCCATAATTTCCTCGGGCGTTCCGAATGAAAGATCGACGTCATCTGTTGATGTGCGACGGAAATCCTCAAGCGTTCTGCTGCGCTGAATACACAGCTGCGCCTCGTAGCCTTCGCGATCGTCGGGATTCAAATAAAAAACGTTCTTTGTAGCAATCAGGGGAACATCAAGCTTTTTCGAAAGCGCTCGGAACGCGTCGTTAATATCTACCTGCCGCGGCATGTCAGGGTGATGAATAAGCTCAAGGAAGAAGTTTTCTGCACCAAAAATGTCTTGGTACTCACGAATGAGCGTCTCCGCTTTTTCATGTTCGCCGCCAAGGTATGCGTGAGCAATTTCGCCGCTCACACTTCCAGAAAGCGCGATCAATCCCTTGGAATGCGCGCGAAGAAACGCTTTATCGACACGCGGTTTGTAATAGAAACCTTCCAAGAATGCCGCCGAGACAATTGCGAGCAAATTCCGGTATCCCTCTTCGTTCTCCACAATGAGAACCAAACGGTACGGACGATCGTCTAATCGAGGTCTACGATCTGTCATGCCGTGCTGAGCAACGTAAATATCGGCGCCGATGATTGGCTTAATTTCCGCGTCCTTACACGCCTTATAGAACTCCACCGCGCCGTACAGGTTACCGTTATCTGTTAACGCCAGCGCCGTCATTCCAAGGCTTTTTGCACGCGCAACAAGCGCCTTGGGCTTTGGAAGCGCCTCAAGGAGCGAATAATGCGAATGAACGTGTAAATAAACAAAATCCTT
>CAYROW010000004.1:0-25960 GCA_964425965.1 uncultured Gammaproteobacteria bacterium | reverse complement strand
TTTGCTAATATCAGCCACGCACCTGGGTACACCATGTTCCTTTTCCTTCCGTCGACTCCCCCGCCCTTCATGCCGTCGCTCGTCCGAAAGACGCTCTACTCCACCGTCCCCAACGTCGACAGCCTCGTGCATCACCGTCGGACGACCTTCATCGCCGCGATGGCGATCGCAGGCTACCTGGCCATGACCTTCGCCGTCGTCACGATCGTCCTCCTCCTGTGTGGAGTTCCCCCCACGATCTCATACTCCATCGGCGGATGGATCTGCCTCGCCGTGCTCATGTGGACGAGTCGCTGGCTCGCCAACACGAACGAGGTGATGTTCACCTTCTTCTGGGGCGGCACGATCTACCTCGCGGACGACGGCGGAAAAGAACTCGGCCTCACCACCAAAATCGGCGTCGTCGATCATCCCGCGATCGAGACCGCGGTTCGCGTGGAAATTCCTGGCGTGCTCTTCCTCAGTGATGCGTACTGCCAAGCGTACAAACCGTACTATGATCGGGCCGAACGGTCGATCACGAAAGAAAACCTCATGCAGCCGTTCAATGCAGCTCGCGATCGCGAAATCGCATGGGAATACAACTAGAACGCACGAAGCCCCGTGAGAGCCGCCGAAAGGTGGCGCTCCGGGGCTTTGCCGTTTCGTGCTACCATTTCTCCATATGGATTCCAAAGACATTCTCTACATGGTGCTCGCGTTTTGCGCACTATGGTTTACCGCATTCTTGTGCTTTGCGCTCTATCATATTGCGCGGTTCATGAAACGGATGCAGGAGCTTTCTGCACATCTTCGAGAAAAGGCAGACGAGGTACTCAACAGCATCAGTGCTATTCGCATGAAGATCGAAGGACACGTCAGCGCAATCACATCCATCGGCGATGGCATTCGAAAAATTATGGATGCATTACGCTCCCGAGAATAATTTTCTTATGAAAAGAACAAAGAAACGCTCGCTTATTCTTCTTGCCGGCATCGCGCTCATCATTTTTCACGTCATTGCGATTCGCAATGTTCTTGGGCAACGCGTTGTATACGCAACAACGAATGCTGTTGCGTACGCGAATGGCACTGCAGAGTTTATTCTGGAGGATGCAACGCCAGACAACGTGAGCCGAATCTATCGCGCAACAGTTCCAGCAATTGGTGTTGCGCCGTGGTGGTATGCACCAGAGCTTCACGCTCGAGGTGGATCGTGGGAACGTCTCGTGTATACGTTTATGGATACCGAGGGAAGTTCCTGTGATAACAATATTCTGTATATTAATCGAACGGAAAAAACAGCAAAAACCGTGAAAGTCCGTGACGAAAATACTTGTATTCAGGGCGTTCTCGATGATCACGACGTAACGCATTTCATCGCAACCAAGTACGGAACGCCAACGCAGACCATTTCCGTTGGAACATTCAAAGACGGAGCAACTGTTGCGTCACATGCCGGACCAGAACAGATGGCGCTCACCAAATGGGCATTCAACTGGGAACTCAACAAAGCTGCGCTCTACTTTGACCAAAAACTCGCCTGCAGCCTTGATGAAGACTGCAAAACCGCTCCCGTCGTGTACCTTTGGGACCTCGCAACCGGAGCATGGACTACTGCAAAAATTCCAACATACGCCTCAACGATCGACGACGACGGAACAACACTCTCGTACAACAGAGAAACAAACACCTTCTCCTTAGATGTCCTGCTCGACAACGGCATAAGACCATGGAACGGCGTCACAGTGCTTCAGTAACATAAAAATCCCACCGAAAATTCGGTGGGATTTTTATGCAAGCCGTTCCAATGCGCGAGTGAGTGCGGCAATAATTTTCTCAATCTCGACAACGGTCTCTGTACCAGCACTGATTCGAAGAAAAGGCTCTGTGGTTCCAGTGGCGCGCAACGCCGTAAGGTACACGCGAGTTTTTGATAATCCAAAGCTGCTTCCGGCAATAAGCTCCACGCCGCGATTTCGTGCCTCTTCAACGGCATACTCAAGAAATTTCATGTGCGTTGCGGTCTTTCGATGCTGCTCTTTCAGAACAATAACGAGGAATGCTCCATGAAAATCCCGATTTTTCATCCATGCATACGCCGGATGATTCGGAAGCCCGGGATAGACAACGTTCTTAAGCGCAGTTCGACGAGTAGAGTTGGCATGAAGGTCGAGTGCTGTCGCGATCATCGTCGCATTCCGATGATGTCGGTGTAATCGCTTCTTGAGAAGCAGTCGGTTCGGCCACGGCAACGAAAGGACTGACGCATCCACCAGGTTTGTTCCAATATGCATTCGTCGTCCAAACAACGGAAACGGCGACATCGCAGTACGCCACATAATTCCCCCGCTCACCCTGTCCATCCCGTACTGATGAAATTTCAGAAGACTTTCAAAGACAATAATCTGCAGTTTTATGTTGAGCAACGGAATATCATTCAATATCTGATACGTCATCGACGTTCCTGTTGCATCGAGGACGAGCGTTAATGGAGACTCAAGAACCTGAACAATTCGAGGAATCAACGTTGCGAGATCCGGCGCCGCCATGGTAACCGCGTTACACATGGTGTCCAAAAACAATACCGATGGTTTATGCACGCGGATCACCTCAACAATCGCCTCGGTATCCATCTCGTCCACAAGAATAACGCGGCCAGGGAAATACAATTGTGCGATCTGAATATTTTCAAAATAACTCGATGCGCCAATGAGCACCGGACCGTTGCACGTTGGGTCATCAAGAAGCGTTGCGATAATTGTCGTAAACGCAGCCATTCCACTTGCGGTCACAAATGCAAACGGCGTGAACCGTAACGCGGAATCGATATATTCTTTTACAAACGCCTGTTCGTATCGCAATTCGTCCCAATGCTGATCACGTTTATAATCATTCACCGTTCCGGTAATCGTTCCTGTTTCTAATCCAGCCTGCGAATGCTTCGCGGCCAAAAACGATGGCGATTGCCAGCCTGATGCCGCAAGCAATGCGCCGCTCACGCCTTGAAAACTTCGAAGGAGGTCAGCAACACGATCGCGAATCTGTAAACACTCCTGTAATCGATTTTCATCTCGAACATTCAAGAGCGCACGAAGATCGGATGCACACTTGGCATACATCGCAAGCAAAAATGCCTCCTGTTCCAAAAGCTGTTGCGACGTTTCCGGCAGCAAATGCTTTTGACGCTTCGATCGAAGCGCCGCAATGCGCTCTGATCGATCCTCGATAATCCACAAAAGCTCGGCGCAATCGTCGTAAAGATCTCTCAAAGATTGTCCAACAGCATCAGCCATAGTATTGCGAGCATGCTACCAGAACATGCTAAACTCTTTCTATGTTTTTATCCCTTTTTGCAAAAAACCGTCAAAAACTCGACGTAATCGAGCTTCTTGGGGATACGCCGGGAAAAACCCTGCTGATTACCGCGGGAATGGACGGCGATGAATACGCCGGCATTGCCGCAGCACACAACATTGCTCGCCAATTCTCTTCGCGATCGTTTTCAGGAAAACTCGTTATTGTCCCAAT
The DNA here is from genome assembly GCA_964425965.1 of uncultured Gammaproteobacteria bacterium. GTDB lineage: Bacteria > Patescibacteriota > Patescibacteriia > UBA9934 > UBA9934 > CAIKHN01. The sequence continues at coordinate 22,450 of CAYROW010000004.1, read as the reverse complement.
CGTGAACATGCCAGGATTCATGAATGAGTCGAGCCATAACCCTATCGACGGAAAGCTCCCCAAAATACTCTTTCCAGGAAACGCGAATGGATCATCGACGGAACAGATTGTCGCGTCACTCGCACCGTACGCGTTTGCCGCCGACTGCTGGATCGATTTACACGGTGGCGCAATAACCGAAGGACTGAATCCGTTTCTGTGGCTTCACCGTACGGGACATCGCGAAACCGATGTACGGATCGATCAGATCGTCTCAGTAAATATCGCCGACCGCATTTTCATCGAATCATGTCCAATAGGAACCAAGGCCGCGCAGCTTGCGAAGCGCGGCTGTATGTACGTTGTTGCAGAATCAGGGTCACGCGGCAATCGTGACGTCGTCGATATTCAACGGCACATTCAGTGGGTCGAGGCGATAATGTCGAACCTCGATATGATCGATGCTTCGATCTCGCAAAACGCAGCACCGATGGTTATGCATCACATTCGATACGTTGTTGCGCCACACGATGGTATTTGGGATCCATCAGGATTCGCAACCGATACAATAAAAAAGAATGACGTTATTGGAATAGCGCGATCGACGAATGACGGCAAACCAAAAACGATAACCGCGCCAGTGGCGGGCTATCGTTTGTGGTGGAAAGAAACCATGCGGATAAAGAAGGGCGATGTACTCTGTGCGATTGGTTATTAGCCGCGAATAACCGCATCAAGACGCAGTGCGAGCTCACGAACCACCGTCGTCATCACATCATCAACTTCCTGACTGGTGAGTGTGCGATCTGGCGCCATCAACGTCACGCTCACTGTTACACTCTTCTTTCCGGCAGGAATACCTTCGCCACGATACAGTTCAATAATGCGACAATCCGTTACAAGCGTTTTCGCACCACGAACGACAGAGGCAATTTTTTCAAACTCCGTTTTCTCGTCGACGAGCACCGCGATATCACGCGTCACAATCGGGAATGCCGGGAGCGCCTTGTACGCATGTGCATGTTTCATGAATGGGAACAACGCTTCGAGATTCAGCTCCGCAAGGAACACTGGACGATGAATACCGAATGACGTCTGGAAATCACTTGCCACTTGCCCAAGAACACCAACCCGCACACCGTCAACGGAAATGAACGCTGTTCTGCCGTCATGCCAGTGGTCGTTTTCGCCGTCACGAGTAATCGAGAACATTATTCCGGTTTTTTGGCCAAAATATTCCAACACACCTCGCAAGCGCATAAACGCTTTTTCTGCATCAGTAACTCCGTATTCACCAAACACCACCATCATCCGCTCTTCTGGCAAGCCGCCTTCGATCGGAAGGTATACACGCGCGAGCTCAAAAACATTCGCCGACGCAGTAAACGCCTGGTTCCGCTCAACGGCACGCAACACTGATGGAATAAGCGACGGACGAAGATGCGTTAAGTCCGTTGAAAGAGGGTTGTACAACGGAAGCGCATCCTTTGGACTGACACCATACATTTCCAAATCCGCAACGCTCACCATGGAATTGCTGAAGAATTCCGAGAATCCTGCGCCTGCGAAGAACTTCTTGGTCCACATCATCCAATCAAGTGACGCGTCGTCAAACCCTGCTGGCGGACGTGACGCAGGAAGCACGGACGGCATGTTGTGATAACCGTACATACGAGCAACTTCCTCGGTAAAATCAACTTCGTCCTCAATGTCGTCCTCACGCCAATATGGAACCGTCACCGCGTATCCTGACTTTTTCTTTGCGACCTCAAATCCGAGGCGAGTCAAAATATCAATCTGCTCCGCGTCATCGATATCGACACCGATACGCTTGCGTGCTGCTTCAGGATGGAATGGGAAGACTTTTGGCTTTCGTACGTTCGGATATTTGTCAACCACCTGCGTCAACGTTCCGCCAGTAATTTCCACCGCAAGTTCAACGGCACGCGCGAGCGCTGCAGGCAATGCAGACGGAGACAACCCTTTTTCAAACAACAGCTGTGAATCTGATGCGACATCAATCGCACGGGATCCTCGACGAATCGTTAACGCCTTAAATGTCGCCGCCTCAAACACGACGGTTGTTGTATGTGCTGCTGTTCCAGAATCTTTACCGCCCATGATTCCCGCAACCGCCAAAGCCTTTTCTGCGTCAGCAATAACCATGATCGATGGATTGAGTTCAACAACTTTTCCATCGAGGAGCGTCAATGTCTCACCTTCTGACGCAGGACGAACAATAATCGTGTCGTCAACGACAGTCTCCGCATCAAAGGCGTGCATCGGCTGACCAAGTTCAAGCGCGACGTAATTCGTGATGTCGACAATCGCGTTAATAGGCTTTAGTCCAGCAAAAAGCAAACGCTTCTGCATCCACCATGGAGACTCGCCAACCGTCACGCCTTCGACAACCGCAGCCATGTAGCGTTCACAACGATCGTCTTCGAGACGGACGTTCAACACATCATTCGAACCTCCTGCAACGAGGGCAGGGATCTTTGATGGGAGAAAATCAGCTCCAACTGCTGCCGCAGCCTCACGTGCCAAGCCAAGCATTCCCATTGCATCCGGACGGTTTGTTGTGATTTCAATGTCAAATACCGTATCAGCACAATCGAGCGCCGAAGCGACCGATGTACCAGCCGGAACGTCAACCAACGCTGTTAAATCCCAAATTTCGTGATCGCCGCACGCAACTTTATCCAAACCAACTTCTGACGGAGCGCAAATCATACCGATGCTCTCGACCCCGCGAATCGACGTCTTTTGCAATTCCGTCCAATCCGCGCCACCGTGCCATCGCACTCGCGACCCTGGCAACGCCACTAACACGCGCATGTTTTCTGCAAGGTTGGTTCCGCCGCACACAATCGGAACCTCTTTTTCTCCAATATCAACCGTCGCGACGCGCAAACGATCCGCGTTCGGATGCTGCGCGATAGACTTCACCACGCCAATAACCATGTTTTCAAAACGCTGTTCAAGATGCTCGATGCTCTCGACGCTCATGGAACGCAATGAAAACTCTTTTGCGAATTCTTCCGCAGAGAGCGCTGTTTTAACGTGTTCTTTTAACCAGTTATACGAAGCGAGAATGTTCATACTAGAATTGCGTGAGGAAACGAAGGTCGTTCTTGTATAACGTACGAATATCATCAATGTTGATGCCCGAACGCATCATCATGGTGCGTTCCAAGCCCCAACCGAACGCAAAACCAGTATATTCATTTGGATCAAGTCCGCCGGCTTTCAGCACATTTGGATGCACCATTCCTGCACCACCAAGCTCAAGCCATCCGCCTTTACACAGCTTGCATTTCACGCCGTCAACCTTTCCAGTGCCTTCACATACCGCACAGGAAATGTCGAGCTCAAAGCTCGGCTCGGTAAAACGGAAATGATACGGACGCAATCGTGTTGCACGATTCGCTCCAAAGTATCGCTTCACAAAATAATCAAACACGCCCTTCAATTCTGTCACCGTGACATTCTTATCGATCATCAGTCCTTCAAACTGATGAAACATTGGCAAGTGTCGCGCGCTTGCTTGGCGGCGATAGCACTTCCCAATGTTAATCATGCGAATCGGCAACTCGCCCTTTTCAATCTCGCGGACCTGTCCGTTACTTGTGTGCGGCGTGAGAACAATTTTTCCCTTCTCCCCCATCGCAACTTCCCCGTCATCACCGACAAAGAACGTCTCCCATTCATCGCGAGCAGGATGCTCTTTTGGCATGTTCAGACTTTCAAATGCGTAATAATCCCAATCAATCTCAGGATGACGCGAACGAACAAATCCGATGTGCGCAAAAATAGCACTAATCTCCTCAATCGCCTGCGTTGTTAAATGCAAATGTCCAACAGCCGGAGAGACTCCCGGAAGCGTGACATCGAGCCATTCCTGTGCCTGACGCTCTTCTGCAGCGCCTGCAACAACGCGCGCTTCTGTTGCCTGGAAGCTCGCTTCAATAGTGCGCTTCACGTCATTCGCGATCTTTCCAGCCTCACGACGGGCGTCTGCATCAAGAGATGCGAGATCTTTCATTGCTTCCGCAAGACGTCCTTTGCGCCCTAAATATTCCACGCGAGCCGCTTCAAGCTCCTCAAGTGTTTTGACGTTCAAAAACACTGCGAGCGCTTCGGCTTGAAGTTGAAGAAGTGCGTCTTGCATACATTAGCTGAAAAATATACGAACGATATCTTTGACTGTAACAAGTACCACAACCAAGAGCAACGCTGCAAAGCCAATGGCGTGCACCGTCTGTTCAAACGAAGGAGTGGCTTTTTTCCGACGGATCACCTCATATAGCAAAAACGCCAGCCGTCCACCATCAAGGGCCGGGAATGGAAGGACGTTAATCACCGCGAGGTTAATAGAGAGCATCGCCGCAAATTGCATCAAATGAGCAACGCCAAGCGACGCAACCTGGCCTGTGAGTACTGCTATGCCAACTGGCCCGGAAAGATTTGCAGAAACGTCCTCATGGCGGAATACGCTCGCGATCAAACCGCCGAATGCCGAAAGGACGTCCCACGTCGAGCGAAATGTTGCCTCGATGCCTTTTGCTGGCGCGAGATACCACGGATAATGAACGAAACCTGTCTCAACGAGCGCAACACCGACGCCGTCACGACCGAGCTCTTCCACAAAAAGCGGCGCAACAGAAAGCGTCTGCGTTTCGCCATTGTGCGCAATCATCACCGAAAGCGGCGATGCGTCGCTATGCGGCTTTAATGCTTCACGCGCTGCGGAACCGGATTCATACGCAACGCCGTCAATTGTTAACACGCGATCACCAACCTTCATGCCTGCAACGTCAGCTGCAGACTTCGGCAAAACGTCCACAATATTGATTGCGCGATCAGTAACGGTTACACCAGCTTCGACTCCGTCTTCAACAATTGCAGGAAGCCCAAAGAGAAACCCGACGGTGAACAAAAACCATGCCAATACCAAATTCATGACCACGCCAGCAATAACAACAGAAAATCGGCGCCACCATGACTGCGACGCAAAACTATCTGGCGCATCAGCGTTCTCGCCAGACTCTCCTTTAATTTTTACGAATCCGCCGAGCGGTATCGCATTAATACTCCAGGTAGTTCCGGTTTTTGCCTTCCATGAAAACACTCGAGGTGGAAACCCAATACCAAATTCCTCAACCGTCATTCCCGCTTTTCGTGCGGCAATATAATGCCCAAATTCGTGCACAAGCACCAAAACAGACAAAAGGACGAGAAACAGGAGAATGGTCCAAATCATAATGGGCACAGTGTACCTAAAAATGAAGAACCCGGCCACATCGCGCGTCGCGACATGTCCGGGCTGCTATCGTGGAGCTACGGTGGGTGACGGGGAAAGGCTTGTTGCTTTCGAGTAGAGACGATGTTGAGACTGAAGGGTTTGGACCTTCGATGCTCGGCCGCAACCGACGCGACCCACATCTCGGAGTAGCAGACATCCAACCCAAGCACTTCCCCCGCCACCGTAGCGTATCGCGACAACACCACCGCCGCCGTTTCCCGAGACTTCGGGCAACGAACTAGATGATGAGGTCGATGGACGAGGAGAACATTGGCACCTTACGCATCCGGCGAGTCCGGAAGCGATTGGCATGTAAAGAATATCAAACCATCTCGACCGCAGCAATAAATTGATTTCCGCGATCTTCAAAGTTTTTAAATTGGCCGTAGCTTGGAGATGCTGGAGAAAGCAGACAGATCGATCCTGGTTTTGCGCAGGCAACAACAGCGGAAACAATCTCGCCGAGCGTTTTCATTCGAATCGATTCCCCGCCAATAGCCGCAATCGCGTCCGCAATCTTTTCTCCCCCAGGAAGAATATAGACACTGATTCCAAGATCAACGACACGTTTCGCGAGGTCGGCAAAATGATATCCGCGGTCTTGGCCGCCAAGAATAATCGCACCGAGATCTTTTTCGAACACGTCGATAGCGGCGAGCGCGGACTGCGGAGTTGTTGAAATCGAATCGTTGATGAATCGAATTCCATGATGAACGCCGACGTCTTGCATTCGGTGCGGCAACGGCTTAAAGGAGGAAAATGCCTTCTCGACAACCGCGCGGTCGATTCCTAAGTAATCGGTAACGGCAAGCACGCCGGCAGCATTCTCGCGGTTGTGTTCGCCGAGAAGCTTCAACGAATTCAATGATGAATCATTTCGATCAACAAACGGAATCGCTTTGGACTTTACGCGGCTTGCGAGATCGACAAGTTTTGGAAACTTCTCGTTGTACACAAAAACATCGTTCGCGGTTTGCAGGTCGGCGATGCGCATCTTTGCGGCGTGGTAGCTCTCCACGTCGCCGTGGTAGTCCATGTGCTCTTCGTACAAGTTGAGAATAACGGCGATGTCAGGCGCGAAGACGAGATCAGAAAGTTGATAGCTCGACATCTCGAGGACAAAGATCGTATCGGCAGGATCGGCAACATGCGAAATTGCCGGTTCACCAATATTTCCCGCGAGAACAACGGGCTTCCCCGCTCCTTTAAGGACGTGGGCAAGCAGAGACGACGTGGTGCTCTTTCCTTTCGTTCCAGTAACACCAACAATCTTCCCCTTCCCCTTGCGCTCGGCCATGAAAATATTCGTGCTCGAGGTAAAGTGGGCGCCGGCGTTTTGCATTTCCTCGACGTACGCGCGATGCCATGGGATTCCTGGAGATTTGATCACAATAGTTTCTGGAGTAACCGCAGCGATAGCGTCGATGAGTTGGTGATACTCAGGAACGTCAACCGCTTGTTCGTCAGTCACAATAACGCGCGCTGTCGGAACGTTGGATTTCAAAACGTCGTACACCGCTTTTCCTTCACGGCCGAAACCTAAAATGATGACGATTTTTTCCGAAAGATCAGCGAGATGCATAGACGAATTGAGCATACTCCTCTGGCATGGAGTGCTCTGTTGAAAGAGTCAGCGCATGGTCGATGAGCGCATCAATATCCTTCCTTGACGACATTATATCGGCCTCGAACCACTTCATGATTGGCGAATCGTCATACTCGCCTCTGCCGTGAATCAATGCGAATGCAGCGATTACTTCTTCAAATTCACCGACGCACTCGAACGGTTTCATGGTTCCGTATCCGGTGAGATCCTTATACATTGGCAACAAATCCACGCGCATCAACACGTCTTCCGCGAACATCTCTACCATCTTTCTCCGAGGAATAAATGCGCCGAGCATAGCAAAGACGAATGCGCATTTTGGACACTTCCCGCACCATCGCGTGACCGTTGGCGCGCCACCTTGCTTGTAGTTCGTGTTACAACTTGAAAACACGTTGAAATACTTTCCGTTTGCTGCAAATCGACGCGCAATGTCGAGTTCGGAAAGCGGCCGAAGCAAACTGAAGACGCGAAAATCCTTTGAAACAAAGGCTTCAAGATATGCCTGAATATCGCGTTCAGCTTCGAGACTCTTGCTGTATTGGTGATTGATGATAATTCCATCGACCTCGGTGTTCCCCGAGTTCGCGCTGCGTTCGTTTGCAAAAATCACATCGCGTCTGCCGTGCAACATCGCAACAATCGACGCCGCAATTCCGACGTACGCCGTGATTGGCACGTGACCGTTCCACGCGCCAGCCTTGTTCAGCTCGATAAGTTTTGGATCGATCGTACGCGTAACGGAAAAAAGTTTTCCACCGACTTCAGCTGCAACTTCACGAATTCTCGCGTGATTCCCAAACATGAACAAATCGAATGGAATGTTTGCCGACTTCAGCATTTCAATCGCGACAAGGGAATCCTTTCCGCCGCCGATAGGAACGATCGCGCCTTCGCCGATCACCGCAGGCTCCCCCATCAGCGAGGCTGCATCATCGCTCACCGGAAATTTTACATACCCTCGAAAATCCAAATCATTTCGAAAGAAAAATTCGCCGAGCCCCAACGTGTACAGCTTGTTCCACGATGCAGCTTGTTCTGCAGACAATCTCCCAGACTCAACAACGATCTCCGGCGGCAACTTCGCCTTGTAGTAACTCACGCCAGCAATGAGGTGCAACGTCAGCAATGCCCGATCAAGCGCACTATCAATTCCCTCCGGAATCCCCGTTGCAGGAACAGGAAACACCAATCGCTCCACGAATTCATCGTCGTCGATTCCGTACTTCAACAACACCTCACCGCTTTCGCGATCAAAAGAATAGGACTTGAAAATGAATTGCTTTGCTGGAGAGATGATGGCCCGCATATTTACCCTTCAAGTTCCGCAAGCCACTGTTTTAACACCACCTTTGTTTCTTCTGGATCTTTTACCGAAACCGTTTCAACGCCAGTGCGAATCACGGGATGATCATTCCCTCCCTCGTACAACGCGTCACCAATAAACACCATCGCGGAAACAGGAATACCAAGATGTTCTTCGATTTTTTCAATACCGTAACCTTTATCGATTCCTTTGCGAGTGACATCGATTGATGTAAGACCTGGAACCTTCACTTCAAAATCTGGCAACAGTTTTCGAACAGCATCCGCAAGCGCGAGACGACGATCATCGTGCGCAGCCTTAAATGCTTCCTTTACTTCAAGAGGTGCCTGCTGGCCACACGCAGAAAAGGTCATTTGGGTTCCTCGATCTTCTACCACTTCGCCGTAAACCGTTTCAGGGTCCTGATAACCGATATCTTTGTATGCCTGATCAAATGCATTCCGAATTTTTTCACGCTCCGCTTCTGACATTTCGTCCGCATAAACCTGCGACCAATGCCCGTCGATATTCCTATAGAAACGCGTTCCCGTTGTTGGAAAGAAAAACAATCGGGAAAGATGATCAGTGTCGCATTTCAAGGCCTGAAACTGAGCCTCGAACCGATCAAAGGCGCCGCCAGTAATAACAGCAATACTCATTCGGTCAAGGATCTTTTCAAAAAGGCTGGCCATCTCCGAATCCATGGGTGATTTACTCGGTGTGATCGTCCCATCAAGGTCAAAAACCATGATTTTCTTTCCGAGAATTGAGGGGATGTTCATAATTTGGCTTACATTAGCAACGATGGTCATTTTACCGCTTTACGGTGAGCGAGGAAAGGCCTATCATTTCCACAAGACTTTAACATATCTTCTTATGCCAATGATGATTCTGGTCGGTGTCCTTGTTCTCGGTGGATTATGGCTCGTCGTCGTCTTTAACGGCCTTGTCACGAGCAAGAACCGCGTCGATGAAGCATGGGCAGATATCGAGGTGCAATTAAAGCGCCGATACGACCTCATTCCAAACCTCGTCAACGTCGTAAAAGGGTACGCAACACACGAAAGCTCAGTGTTCGAAAATGTCACCAAGGCACGCAATGCCGCAATGAATGCAGGAAATCCCGCTGAGCACGCAAAAGCAGAGAACGCGCTTTCCGGAACACTGAAGACGCTTTTCGCGGTCGCAGAAAACTACCCGGATTTGAAGGCGTCAGACAACTTCAGCCATTTGCAACGCGAGCTTGTTGATACCGAAGATAAAATTCAGGCCGCGCGTCGCTTCTACAACGGCAACACGCGTGACTTCAACACCAAGCTCCAAATCTTCCCAACCAACATGGTCGGCAACATGCTCGGCTTTAAGAAGTACGATTTCTACGACGCACCTGAAGTTGCAGACATCGCGCCAACCGTCAGCTTCTAACCTCCCTCGGCCATGTATTCCGAAATCGCAAGTAATAAACGCCGGACGTGGATTCTCGTGCTTGTCATGAGCACGGTTGTTATTGGAATGTCGTGGCTCTTGGGGACGCTCAACGGACTCGACGCAAGTGGAAGCATCATTCTCGGAACGGTCATCGCAACAATCTACGGTCTCTTCAGCTATTACGGATCCGCATCAATCGCGCTGTCCGTTAGCGGCGCAAAACCTATCGCAAAGGCGCAGGCACCGGACCTATACAACATCGTTGAAAACCTCTGCATTGCAAACGGTCAGCCAACGCCAGCCATTTACATCATTGAGGACGCGAGCCCGAATGCCTTTGCGACAGGGCGTGATCCGGAGCATGCATCAATCGCATTTACAACGGGAATTCTTGCAATCCTGACGCGCGATGAACTTGAAGGCGTTGCAGCGCACGAACTCTCACACGTCAAAAATTACGACATTCGTGTCATGACCATTGTCGTTGTGCTCGTCGGACTCATCTCGCTTATTGCAGACATTCTGATTCACATGCGCATCAGTCGAAATAACGATCGCGACAACAACGCCGCGGGCATTCTCATGATTATCGGCATCGTACTTGCAATCCTCTCTCCGATCTTCGCCCAGCTCATTCAGTTCGCAATTTCACGCAGTCGCGAATATCTTGCCGACGCAAGTGGCGCACTCCTCACCCGTTACCCTGAAGGTCTCGCTTCGGCGCTTGCAAAAATCGAAGCGCAAGGCAAACCCATGCAACACGCAAATCACGCAACAGCACATCTGTTCCTCAGTAATCCGTTCGGCGCAACAACAAAAACTCGCTCCTGGCTCTCGAACGTCTTTTCGACTCACCCCCCAATCGAAGACCGTATTACTCGTCTCCGAAACATGGGTCGCTAGCCTCTACCGCTCACTTCCTACTGCACACTCCCTATGAACGAGCTTCTTGAAACCTTCACCAGTCATCTCAAAGCGGTGCTCACTCGAGCACTATGCTTAGCCGTGGAAGAAGGCGGCGACACCATCGCGCCGACGCATTTGCTTTGGGCTCTTGGAACCGAAGACGGGTGCATTGGCGCAGAGATTCTCCGAAAAGCCGGTGCAACGCCCGCAAGCCTACGTCGGCTTGTGTTTCTTGATGAAGCAGGACTCCCAGACGACGCAATCATGCGTGCAAGCAAAATCACCCCTCTGCTTTCTGAAGAATCAAAGGCAATCATTGAAAAAGCAGTACACGCCGCCGGCGTTCACGGACATCGCTACGTCGGAACTGAGCATTTACTTCATGGGATCGTCGAAGCAAAAACTCCGGAGATCGCAACATACTTTGCTGCAGACGACATCAGCGAAACGGTTATTCGCGACAACCTTTCCACCGTCTTTCAAACCACTGCAAATTTCCCAGAACCCCTTGAGAACGCAAAAGGGACTCGCGCTGCAGTGAAGCAAAGCGAAGACAAGAAGCCATGCGAAGAATGTGGTCATATTCACGATGACCGTGATCATGGAGACGAAAAAGACTCTGCACTCGGATATTTCACGACCGAGCTCACCGATCCAGAAGTCGCGAATACCATCGATCCTGTTATTGGTCGCGATGAAGAAATCAATCGCGTTATTGCGATTCTTGCACGCCGCACAAAAAATAATCCCCTCCTGCTTGGCGAGCCTGGCGTTGGAAAAACCGCTATCGCCGAAGGATTAGCAAAGCGAATCCTTGAAGGAACCGTTCCTGATGCTGTCCTTCGTTTACACGTGCATCGTCTTGATATGCCTGCGCTTGTCGCGGGAACAATGTATCGCGGCGATTTTGAAGCTCGCGTCACTCAGCTCCTTGAAGAACTTCAGGAGCGAGACGATGTTGTTTTGTTCATTGATGAAATCCACACCATTATTGGTGCTGGCGCCGCAAGCGGTTCACTCGACGCAGCAAATATGCTCAAGCCCGCGCTTGCCCGCGGCGAACTGCGATGTATCGGCGCAACAACATCCGCTGAATACAAAAAGCACATCATGGTTGACGCTGCACTTGAGCGCCGATTCGCGACCGTTACGGTCCGTGAACCGAGTGCAAAGGAAACCGTTGCGGTCCTTGCTGGAATTAAACACCGGTATGAGGCGCACCACGGTGTTACCTATCCTGAAACAGCTCTTGAAACCATTGTTCGTATCGCTGAGCGCTACATGACCGGAAAGCAATTCCCAGACAAAGCAATTGATCTTTTAGACGAAGCTGGAGCACAGGCGAATGTCACCCGAAAAACAACCGATCGCCGGGCGCTAAAAATTCGAGCACTTGAAACCGAGCTCGCAACAATTCGAACGTCAAAAACATCAGCCGTTACCAACGAGCGCTTCCCTGACGCTGTCGCGCTCAAAGAAAAAGAAACCGCCCTTCAGCACGAAATTGACGAGCTCAAGGCAATGCCAGACACGCGCCCTCCCCTCACTATTACGAGCGACATGATTCTTACCGTCGCGTCGAAAACAACCGGGATCCCACTCACTCGTCTCAATGCGGACGACCATGAATCGCTCCGCAGCCTCGATGAGCGCCTGCAAAAACACGTCGTCGCACAACACTCGGCAATTGCAACCGTTGCAAACGCAATGCGCAGAGCAAAGCTCGGCTTCGCAAAGCCAAACCACCCACTCGCGTCATTCCTCTTTGCTGGACCGTCTGGCGTTGGAAAAACAGCACTCGCAAAAGCGCTTGCCGTCGAAATGTTTGGAGACGCAAAAGCGCTCGTGCGTTTCGATATGAGCGAATTCGCGGAAGGATTTAGTGTAAGCAAGCTTGTCGGAGCACCAGCTGGATACGTCGGGTACCGCGAAGGCGCCAAACTCAGCGATGCGTTACGCGATCGTCCGCACGCAGTTATTCTGTTTGACGAACTTGAAAAGGCACATAAAGACGTCCAGGCATTGCTCTTGCAGATTCTCGACGAAGGATCAATTACCGATGCTACCGGAACAAAAGTACATTTCCAGCAAAGCGTCGTGATCATGACCACAAATGCCGGCCAAGACCGACTGCAAAAGAAAAATCTTGGGTTCCATGAAACACAACATCCAACATCTGAAATGCATGATGATCTTCGTGCAGTGTTTGAAGAGCAGTTCCGTCCAGAACTCGTCAACCGCATCGGGCATATCTGCGTCTTTAACCCACTCAAATCAGAAGACATCGTACAAATTACGAAACTCGCTATCACCGACATGATCGCGCGACTTCACACAGCAAAGCTCTCTGTTACGCTTCCAAAGAAACTCGCTGAAACACTCGCGAAGCACGTTAAAACACATCATGGTGCCCGCGATGTTCACCGTGTTCTCGAGGAACACCTTGAACACACCATTGCCAACGCAATTCTGGCAACGAAGCGGCCAAAATCGCACCTCAACGTCATTATCGAGAAAAACGGAAACATTAAAGTTCGATAATCACATCGTTCGTAAGCAAAACCATCCGAAGATTCGGATGGTTTTGTGTGTTGCGTGATATAATTACCGCGTCCTATGGCGTCCACTGCCACGGCAGCGCGAGCAACATCAGCACAACAAAGCATCGCCCTTCGCGCTGCGCGTCTTGCGGCACAAAAAAAATACATGGGACGAACCGCGGGCGGCAGTAAACGCGGGCTGAGTACGCAAGCCGTCCCCACACAAGAACGCACCGAAGAGCGCTCGTCCAGCCAGGACCGCGTGAGACAATTCAATGCAAATCGGCACACCGCGCAACGATACGCTACTCCAAACCGAACCATTCCATCGCTTCAAGAAACGAGTACCGCGTTACGAGAAAGCGACAATGATTTCGAAGACAGCGCAGACGAACTCGACGAATACGCGGCCCAGATCGCTGATGAAAACGAGGAGGCCGAAACATTACAGTTTGCACTGCGCGCACGGTCGCGCGCAAAACGCGCAACAACGGAATCTGCGCAAAAGACCCTAGAAAAATACGCAAAAGAATTTGAACAGCTCACTGCCGAAATAAAATCGTTCGGCACAAATAAAGGCATGTCATTATTTGGCCAGGGCGAAGAACTCGAAATCGCCGACACTGCAGGAACAACAATGTCGACCATTCAATGGGGATTAACGTTCTTCAAAGACAGTCTCAGTGAAGATCAAAAAATGATGCTCGCAAAAGTTGGCCTTCCGATAAACGATAAATTCAAAATTGGCGCCGACCTCGGCACCGTCGTTCAAATGCTCGCGATGACCGCAAAATTCACGTTTATTCTCTTTCTCGTCGTCTTCATTTTTCTTACGTTCACCTATGCACACGAGACCATCAGCGGCGTCATAACATCAGCGCGACAGATTCTTATCGGCATTTAACGTCCCCTATGTCTGACCGTACAAAATTCTTTCTCAAAATCGCCGGGTTCGCCGCGGCAACAGGACTAATCGCCTGGGCGATTTACGCGGTATTTTTCCAAAAAGCTGTCACCATCATTACGACGACAACCTCAGGAACAACGACAACCGGATCACTTCCCGGCGCAAACACTGGCAAGCCAGGAACATCCACCGGAGGCGGAACCGCAAATGACGGGACGACCCCAACACAACTCACACCTTCCTCGGTCGCAAAGGGAGGCGAAACGATCACAACGCGACTCACGAATACTGCAATCACAAGCCCAACCGCCACCACCAGCGGAACGGTTGCCTATTATGATCCTGCGGACGGAAAATTTTACACCATCGACGCGAACGGCAATGTCGTCGCCATGTCGCAAGCAACATTTCCACAAGCAGAGTCTGTCACGTTTGACGCGGGCGCAACAAGCGCTGTTATTGAATTCCCTGACGGAAGCAATGTCGCGTACGACTTTTCTACCGCAAAACAAGTCACGCTTCCAAATCACTGGGAAGACTTCTCGTTTTCCGCAACTGGTGACAGCATTGCGGCGAAGAGTGTCGGCACAGATCCATCCAATCGCGCACTAGTAGTCACAAACACGGATGGAACTGAAACAAAAGTCATCGCGAGCCTCGGAGGAAATGACGACAAAGTGAGTGTAAGCTGGTCACCAAACAATAACGTTCTTGGATTCTCGGCAACTGGCGGAAGCATTGGCGGATCCTTTGGAAGACAAGAAATCTATATTATTGGTCCGGACGGAAGCGCGTCAGGAGCGCTTATTGTCGACGGCACAAGTTTTCATAATATCTGGGCACCGGACGGAAAACACCTCCTGTATTCCGTTGCTGATAGCGGGAATGGCTATAAGGCAGCGCTGTGGTATGCCGATAGCAAAGGCGATCGCGCTGGTGAAAGCCGAAAGAAAATGGCGGTCTCGACACTTGTGAGTAAATGCACATTCGCAACAACAACCACAGTCTACTGCGGCGTTCCACGCGAAATGCCACCTGGAGGAGGAAGCGATATTTCTCTCATTACCGCTGACGACGATTTGTACAAGATCGACGTTTCCACAGGAAACGCAACGCTTCTTGCAGTTCCAGCAGCCGACACAAAAATCTTCTCCCCAAGTATTTCAAGCGACGGCACAAACTTCTTCTATACTGACGGTAACGGACGCCTCAACGTTATCCATCTCAAGTAGCCTATGAAATACTTCTGGCATTTCGCGATATCGATCGGCGTTCTCGGCCTCATTCTCTTTGCATTCTTTGGAGCATCACTGTCGTTTGGGAACCATATCACCTACACGGACCAGAACACGATTACCGAGCCAACAATCACCTTCATTGACCCTGTTCTCGGAAGTCCAACCGCGAAAGCGACGGTTGTAATCTACGGCGACTACGGATGCGACACCTGCGCAACACTCGACGCTACGCTCGTCAATCTCATTGCAGACGACTTCCCAGATGATCTTCGCATTGTCTGGAAGGACATGCCAAATACCTCTCAGCATTCAGAAGCATTAAACGCCGCGATTGCTGCTCGATGCGCCGGAACGCAAGGAAAATTTTGGGAATACAATGCGCTCCTCATGAAAAATCAAGCAACCCTTGGGGCAGAATTGTACAGCGCAATCGCGACGCAGCTTGAACTGAAGAGTTCATCATTCGCATCATGTGTAAGCCAACAAACGCCATCAGCGATCGTCCAACAAACATACGAGGAAGGCTTAACGCTTGGCGTTTCCGCAACGCCGACGCTCTTCATTAACGGAACACGCTACACCGGAGCAATCGACAAAGGAACATTGAGAACAATTATTCGTCAGATTGTTGTTTCAAACACATGACGTACCGCATGAAAAACACTATTCCTCGTGTCGCCGTCGCTGCAACGGCGCTATGCTTTGCATTCTTTGGCGCAATGGTACCAATGCGCGCTGCTCATGCAACACCGATCCCAGACCTAGAAACATGCGATAGTGGCGGAACGATGGTGACGACGTACGCGTGTACCTGCACAAGCGGCAGCAAAACATCACCAGTTATTGATTCTGTTTTCACTGCACAAATGTGCAATGACACATGCTACAACAGCTTCTACCAGGACGGTACGTACAACATGTCATGCACCGCAACAAGCACCATTAATAAAAGCATTTCTCTTACATACACCATGAATGAAGGCGCTATTGTTGCGCCTGACGACACGCTCCCAGACGCACCAGAAGAAACGGAACCGACTTTTACCGTTCCCATTCTCAACATTCAAATTCCCGGATTCAAAAACTTCGAAACACCAACAAAATCTGCGGACGGCAGCGTTGTTTCCGTAAACTTCCTTGCCACATACATTAACGCCATTTACGCCTGGGCACTTGGAGCAGGAGCTCTCGTCGCCGTCGTTATGATGATGCTCGGCGGCTTGCAATATGTCCTCTCTCGCGGAAAGAGTAAATATATCGAGAAGGCGAAAACGCGTATCACGAACGCGATCACCGGTCTTGTTCTTCTCCTCGCTGCCTACAACATCGCCTTTCTCATCGATCCAAACACAACGATTCTCAAGTCACTCGATGTGACAAACGTTGATCGGTTAGAATACTTCCCTCCTGAAGGCGAAGAAGAATCTGACGCGATTACTGCAAATGCAAGCCTTACAGGTGCGACAGTCCCAATCAGTGGAGATTTCATTACTGCGTATTCTGGCGCCGCAGTTGACAGCGATGCGCTTACTGCATTGCAATCTGCCGCGAAGGCATTTCACGCTGAAACTGGAAAGAATGTTGTTATCACCTCAGCGACACGAGATCTCACAAAACAGGCAACGTTATTTTATAATTATTGTCTCAAAACTGGCGGAGTGTGTTCGCCGACAGCGTGCAATCCTGCGAGTACTTCCGTTGTAAAAAAAGTCAGCGGAAAATACACGCTCATGGGCAAATACGCGAGTGAAACCGATTCGTCATCGATCATCTCCGACATTGTGGCTAATGCACAGGTCAGCAACTGTCCGCACACCTCCGCTATCGCGCTCGACGCTTGGTGTGATGACGGTGGATCCGACTATCGACATGATGTGGAGTGCCAAACAGAGCTTATTCAGGCGATGATCGGCGCCGGATTCTGTAGACTATCGCTCGAGCCTTGGCATTTCGAGCTCGATACGAAAAAAGTTTCCGCGAAAAGTTGCTCCACGAGCTGGAATGATGCGTCGTACCTTCTCAAAAATGGAACAACAGAAACTCCTGGTGCCGACTGTCAGAAATGGGACTTTAAACAACACCGTTGCGCGATAAAAAAACCCTAGCCAAAACAGTAAAATTCTTCTAGGCTTGATGCATATGTTTGTCTGTACCCACTGCGATGCACAAAGCCTAAAATGGAGTGGACGATGCGTGACATGCGGACAATGGGGTACGGTGATGGATGAAGGAAGTAGAGAGTCGGCAGTAGGCAGTAGCCGAAAAGGAACGAAATCTCGTCCAGCAGCAACGCTCAATTTATCATCAGCAACAACAGCAATCGTTGAGCGTCAGTCCACAAACATCAGCGAACTTGATCGTGTCCTTGGCGGCGGACTTGTTCCAGGATCAGTCACACTCCTTGCCGGCGAACCAGGAATCGGAAAATCGACGCTCGTCGCGCAACTTGCTGCAGGATTTTTCAGCACCGATCACGCGTCGTACTACGCATCCGGCGAAGAATCTGAAGGACAAGTACGTTTGCGCTTCATGCGACTCGGGCTTGATCCGACGCACGTCGTTTTCTCGAATGCAACAGAAACCGGATCGATTATCGCAGCGGCAGAGACAATAAAACCAAGCATCGTCATCGTTGACTCAATTCAAACCATGATGACGGAAGGCGTGGAATCGTTCCCTGGCACACCAACTGCTGTGCGCGCAGCAACATCAGAGCTTATCTCATACGCAAAAACATCGAACGTTCCGGTCCTTATCATTGGCCAGGTAACAAAGGACGGGATCGTTGCTGGCCCAAAGACGCTCGAGCACCTCGTGGATACCGTTCTCACGCTCGAAGGCGATGCGACAAGCGCCTATCGATTACTTCGCGCAAGCAAAAATCGATTTGGCAGCGTGGAAGATGTTGGCGTATTCGCAATGACGGAAAAAGGAATGATTCCTGTCGAGAATCCGTCAGCGATGTTTTTAAAGGAACGCGTGGACGGCCCAGGGTCAGTCGTCACATGCATCATGGAAGGCAACCGTCCATTCTTAGTTGAAATTCAGGCACTTATTGATAAGAGCTTCTTTCCAAATCCCGTTCGCCGCACCAGTGGCTATGATGTTGGCCGCTTACAAATGCTCCTCGCTATTCTCAGTAAGCGCGCCGGAGTTCGGGCGTACGATCAGGACGTGTACGTCAACGTTGTCGGCGGCTTAAAGCTCGACGAACCAAGCGCTGATCTCGCCGTTGCGGCCGCAATTCTTTCTGCAATCGATAACGTCACCTTCCCCGCCAAAACTATTGTCATCGGCGAACTCGGCCTTGGTGGCGAAGTGCGATCTGTCGCATTTAGCGAACGGCGCCGAAAAGAAGCGGAGCGACTAGGATTCGGAACAATCCTCGATCCGAAGTCGATTAAAACCGTCAGCGAGCTGAGAGCAAAGATGAAGTAGCTATTCAAAATGCACTTCGTCTACGTATTCCTGCAGGCGGTCGCGCAATTCCGGATAGATCGCAAGGTCAGGGCTTTCGTCCAAAAGTTCTTTGGAGAAATCTTTTGCGGAACCCATGAGGTCGATGTCGTTCATGGTACCGAGCTTAAACTGATCGAATCCGGACTGCTCGGTGCCGAAGATATTTCCAGCGCCACGAAGTTGAAGATCTTTCTCCGCCAAATCAAATCCATCCTGACTCTCCACAACCGCTTGTAAGCGCATGCGTGCCACTTCGCCAAGGATTCCTGTCGGATGCAAGTAACACGCGCTCTCGTGCGTTCCACGACCAACACGACCGCGGAGCTGATGTAACTGTGCTAACCCGAAGCGCTCTGCGCCTTCAACGTACATCACCGTCGCGTTCGGAACGTCCACACCAACCTCAACGACCGTTGTCGAGATAAGCATCTGCGCCTCACCATGCGCGAATGCACGCATGACGTCGTCCTTTTCTTTCGTCTTCATTCGTCCGTGCAACATCATGACGCTATATCCCTTAAACGGACCTTTTGAAAATTCCTTATGCACGTCATGTACGGAGTTCGCTCCGAGGACATCAGATTCCTCAATCAGCGGACAAACAACAAACACTTGGCGTCCGGCGTCCATCTGCTTCCGCATCGCTTCATACACCGCCTCTTCCCTCCCAGGTTCCACAACTTTTGTAACGATCGGCTTACGACCCGCTGGGTATTCATCCAAAACCGAACGATCAAGATCGCCATACAACACAAGTGCAAGCGATCGTGGAATTGGCGTCGCGGTCATCGACAATAAGTGCGGCACGCTATCCTGATCTCCGCGACGATCTTTTAATGCCTGTCGCTGACGTACACCGAAACGATGCTGTTCATCGACAACAATAAACCCAAGACGATCAAAAAGTACGTCGTCCGTAAGCAGCGCATGCGTTCCGACCGCAAGCTGTACCTGGCCGTTACGAAGCGCGGTAAGTAATTGCGCTTTTGTCACTTCTTTTCCACCAACACGACGCTTCGTTCGCGTATACAAGGCGACCGTCATTTTATCGCCAAAAAGCTTCTGCAACGTCTGCGCATGCTGTTCGGCAAGAATTTCCGTTGGCGCAAGAATTGCCGACTGCCAGCCGTCATTTGCTGCATTTAATGCAACGATTGCTGCGACAACTGTTTTTCCGCTTCCAACGTCACCCTCAAGCAGTCGGTTCATTGGCTCCGGACGATTCATGTCCTTAATAATGGCCCAGATTGCTTTCTTCTGTGCCCCGGTCAAATCAAAAGGCAATGCCGAAACCGCATCACGAACGATTGTTTCAAAAAAAGGAATTTTTGGAGCATTGCGCTGTTTCATTTCTCGTCGACTCTTTGCGGCAAGCAATTGATGCAAAAAGAATTCATCGAATTTCAATCGACGAAGCGCGGTATCTTTATCTTCTTCAGACCTTGGAAAATGAAGTTCCGCAATTGCATCCTGAAGCTTCAGAAGATCAACTTCTCGAAGAATCCTCCCAGGCATCCAATCAACAACCTCACCGATTGTCGACAGCGCAGCTTCCGCAACCTTTCGACGGAGCTTCTGTGTCAGCGCACCTGTTAATCGATAAATTGGAACAATGCGACCGGTATGTTTTGTTGTTTCTACCTTTCCGAGAATTTCGTACACCGGATTCACCAACGACAATCCGTAGCGATCATCAACTTTTCCGGCCAACGAAACGATCTGACCAGGCTTAATAACTTTCGTCAAAAATCCCTGATGAAACCACACCGCCTTGATGGTTCCCGTACTATCCTGAACAAGCGCTTCTGTCACCATCATGCGCATCGACTTCTGGCTTCGACGATTTTCGATCGCGGTAATTGTTCCCTTTAATGTTACTTTCGCTCCTGGTTTTGCGTCGGCAATGGAGATTGCGTTACTCAAGTCGTCGTAACGGAATGGAAAATCAAAAAGCGCGTCCCGAAGAGAGACAACGCCAATACGAACAAAATCCTTTGCTTTTGCAGCGCCAATGCCAGTAATACTCGCAACAGAATCCTTTAAATGGAATGCCATAGCATCCGCGGAGGGTACCAGACTCTTTCAAAAAACGCAATATCTTCCTACAGCTTCACCACGATGAAATTGAGATAGTTCTTCGTTCCCGGCTTGTATTCGGCGAAATGAACAATCGTGAATCCATTTCGATTCAGAATTTCTTCAATCTCAAATCTCGTATAAAAACTAAACCATCGCGGCGAGCCAACTCCGGAGCTTGATCGATAATCGTCGAACTCGCCCTCAATCATCCCAATCGCGAACACTCCCCCGCTTTTCAGAACCCTCGAAATTTCTCTCATCGGTGTATCAATTTCCGACTTCGGCGTGTGCAGTAACGACGTGTACGCCCACACCCCATCAAATTCCCCATCAGCAAACGGTATTCGTACAAAGTCGCCAAGGACCGATCGGAACCCCTGTGCCTCCGTCATCGCAATCATCGACTCAGACGCATCGAGGCACGTTACATCGATCCCGCGATCTCGAAGAAGGATGCTATCCCGACCCGGTCCGCTCCCGACGTTGAGTACTTTTCCAAAAACTCTGTTCGCAAACACATCAACAAACTCCCCCGGGAACCGCGCCCAAAAATCCGCCGTCTCGTCGTCATACGCTTTTGCGAGCTGGTTGTATGTTTTGATGGTGACGAGGTCCATACTTCCATCAGCCTAACATAAAACCGACCTTCGCGGGTCGGTTTTATGTGGCGGAGAGAAGAGGATTCGAACCTCTGATACCTTGCGGTATGCAGGTTTAGCAAACCTGTGCCTTAAGCCACTCGGCCACCTCTCCATATTCGTAGAACGCACCTATTTGGTCTATTTTCGGTTCGCCGCGTCGTAAAGTCGCTCAACGTACCAAGAAGTACGCCTCGCGACATTTACTCCTAGCTCACCGAAACTAGCCACAAATAGCTGTGTTCTACACTCATCCAAGCATCGCAGTTTCAGATTCCTTCGTCTCGCTGAGTATTCCTCGAAACTTCGCCAGTACTGTACCCAAGATAGCCGATATGTTCAAGGTGGCGCAGAGGAGACCGATTCTTTGCTATACTATCCACATGCCAGCCAAGAATGTAGAAAATCCAGAAGAGGAGGTACGAGAAATCATCGATGCCGGGGAGCCGATGATGAGTTGGGAATCGTGGGAATTCCCGTATGTTGAGCGTTCCAAACGATGGTATGTCATTGCGTCTACCATTGGGCTTTTTCTTATTCTTTATGCCCTGTTCACAGGAAATTTCATCTTCGGAGTTATTGTCCTCATGTTCGCGGTCATCACACTAATCCGCGACCTAAAGCGCCCGTCCCGAGTACCTGTGCATATCACAAGCAAAGGGTTGGTTTTTGGCGAGGCGTTCTTCCCGTTTGAGGATATCCGAGATTTTTCGCTTACCTACGACCCACCGGAAATCAACAATCTTTATGTTGATTTTCATGGACGTTTTCAGCCAATGCTCTCAATTGGGCTCGAAGACTTAAATCCAAACGAGGTCCGAAGCACCCTTCTTCCCTTTGTTTTTGAAAACCTTGAGCGCGAAGGCGAGAGTTTGACAGACGTCCTAAGAAGAGTGTATAAACTCTAAGCATTTCGTAAGATTTTCTAAGAAAATTGAAACGAATTTCAGTGGAGCAGCGTTCCAGTTTAGGCCAGTTTCGGTGCGCCAGGAGCAAAGCTTGCGAGACGTACTTTATGTGTACGTTGAGCAAGTTTGCGACGCAGCAAGCCGAAAATGG
>CAYROW010000003.1:32031-37952 GCA_964425965.1 uncultured Gammaproteobacteria bacterium | reverse complement strand
GCAGAACCGAACGGATTCGAAATTGCAATGACCGTCGAACCATCGCCGACGTACAGAATTTTATCGTCAGTGTCCCAGGTAATCTGTCCGCTTGCGGTTGAGGCTGAAACGTTCGTTGCTTGTGGCAACTTCAATCCTTCCGTTGCGCTCGATGCGTTCACACTCGAGAGGTCGAGGAAGTCTCCGTCGGCAAATGAAAGAGCTGCTGCCAAGTCGATCGTTGAAACAATATTGTCGGTAATTTCACTCGAATCGATTGCAGTACCGAGCGTCGAATCAATAGTGATCGATCCACCAAGTGCAACCGCACCGCCACCAGAAAGACCAGTGCCTGCCGTCACCGTCACGCTTGAATTCGTGAGGTCGCCGTTTGCAATAGACGCATCCTGTACATCTGTTCCAGTAATAGTGCCATCGGTAATTTCACTCGAATCAACGGTCGCGCCGAACGGGTTACTGATAGTAACAACACCGGAACCCGTACCGATGTACAACGTATCGTTATCCGTATCCCAAGAAATCTGTCCTTCAGCGGTTGCCGCTGAGACGTTTGTCGCCTGTGGTAGTTGTAATCCTTCCCCGGTTCCAGATGCATCAATCAGGGAAAGATCAAGGAAGTCGCCATCGGCAAATGCGAGTGTTCCGGAAAGGTCAGCGGTGCCGACCGTGTTGTCGTCAATTTCTGATGTGTCGATAGTCGAACCGAGAACCGCAGCAAGACTCACTGAACCCCCCAAACTCACCGCGCCACCACCAGAAAGACCAGAACCCGCGGTGACGGTAACTGAAGAATTCGCAAGCTCTGTGTTATCGATCTGGCCCGCAGGAAGCGACACCGTTCCAGCCGAAACCGTTAATCCAGACGCGGTAACAGAACCCGCAAGCGTCAACGCACCCGAAGACGTTAATGTATTCAATGACGAGAAGAAGCGAAGGTCGCCTGTCCCAGAGCCCTGCAATGTCAGTGGTGCCGTGCCGTCAGCGTTAATTTCCGGAGCAGCATCACCAAGATTCAAATTTCCGTCAGACAACACAGGGATTTGATCGCCTGTCGCACTCTGTGCCGGGACAAAACCACCAACGGTATTAGCATTTAATGCGTATCCGCTCGAGAAAATGCGCTGACGCGGCGACAACGTTTCAAACGACACCCCAGCACATGAACCGCCAGACTGACCGGCGACATCGATATTCAAGTACGTGGTGTCGTGATCAGCGAAGTTGTACGTTAAGGCATCGCCGCCAGACGCAACGTCACCAATGCCGACAGAGAAAACGCCGTTCGTCACGGCAACCGTCATGGTTGACGGGGTGCCTAAAGGCCACAACTTCGTTCCACCGGAAACGCTGTCATACAACGAAAACCGGAAACAGTAGTCTGTTCCAGAACCGCCGAGCAAATTTCCACTGCTATCCAACAGTCGTCCTTGGTGGTTCAAAATTTCTGGAACACCTGCAGCGGCAAGGGCTTTTTGCGTTTGCGTCACAACCCCAGCAGAACAGAAAGACGCAAAAAGAACGCATACTGCGACAAGCCTTTTTCCTGCATTGTTCCTCCGCACGAATTTCATACAGATATTTTACCATATTTAGTTGCGTACCTACGCAACAAATATACCCAGAAGCGTCACGAAAAAAATCGAAACAAAACCTTTCGCCTCACCCGTCAACTTATCCTCAGACATTCTTGTCGTAACAATGAACCCCGACTATTCTCAAGAGATCTATTGCTCATAAAATACAAGATATGTGTGGAATTATCGGGGTTGTTGGTGATACCGATAGTGTCAGTACAATTCTTGACGGACTTTCCATCCTTGAAAGTCGAGGCTATGACTCCGCCGGCGTCGCAACCATCGCCGACAACGGCAATATTGTCACAACAAAATTCGCCAGCGGAACGACTGCGAATGCCATCGCTCGACTGCGTGAACATCTTTCGGAACACGTCGGAAACAGGTTCGGAATCGGCCACACCCGATGGGCAACGCATGGCGGAAAAACCGATGCAAATGCACACCCGCATTCAGACATGAAACACCGCATTGCGCTTGTTCATAATGGCGTTATTGAGAACGCAAACGAGCTTAAAGCAAGCCTTGAAGCTGCAGGCGTCGTCTTTACCTCGCAAACTGATACTGAAGTCATCGCACAACTCATTGGAAAATATCTCGATGACGGCGAGGCACTCGACGTTGCCATGAAACACGCGCTTGCGCGACTCGAAGGAACGTGGGGCGTTGCAGTGATATCTCCCCTGTTGCCAAATACCATTCTCGCTGCACGCAACGGCAGCCCGCTCGTTGTGGGAGTTGGAAAAGGAACAATGTACGTCGCAAGCGAACCATCAGCATTTAACCATCACACTCGCGAATTCATTGCATTACAAAACGGCGAATTTGCGCTGATTACTCCCGAAGGAACGACGCTCGATACCTCACGCGTCGAACTCGCGCCAGAGGAAGTTATTGAACTTTCCCCTGCCCCGTTTGAACACTGGACAATTAAAGAAATCATGGAGCAACCCGACGCGCTTTTGCGAACGCTCAATCACGGTGCGCGTATCCCGTCGGAATGTGATGTAAAACTTGGCGGACTCGAACGCAACAACGAAACACTCCTTGGCATAAAGCACCTCGTCATTGCCGCATGCGGAACGTCTTTTCACGCTGGAATGTACGGCGCACTTGGCATGCGAGCTTTACACGCATTCGACACGGTTCAAGTCGTTGACGCATCAGAAATCACCACGCATCACTTTGCTCCCGAAGGCGCAGGACTTCTTGTTATCTCGCAATCAGGCGAAACAAAAGACACGCATCGCGCCATGATGCTCGCCCAGGAACACGGAGTTCCAACGTTCTCTGTGGTTAATGCAGTTGGGTCACTCATTGCCCGAGGCACGAAATGCGGAGTGTATTTGAATGCTGGCCGCGAGCATGCCGTTGCGTCAACGAAAGCATTCAGTACTCAGGTTGTTGCACTCGAAATGATCGCTGCATGGTTTAGCATGCATCGCAAAACAGAGTCTGAACGCCGACGACATCTCATCGATGAACTTCGTCGGCTACCAACGCTTGTAAAAATCGCGCTGAATACTCGAGAGACCTGCAAGGCTATCGCAAAAACGCTCGTCGACGCTGAACATTGTTTTGTGCTTGGCAAAGGGCCGTGTGAAAGCATTGCTCGTGAAGGAGCGCTAAAAATTAAAGAGATCACCTATCTTCACGCTGAAGGGTATGCCGGCGGCGCACTCAAACACGGACCGTTCGCGCTCATTGTTGAAAACACACCGGTCATTCTCTGCATTTTTGACGACCAACACGGCCAACTCATGCGGACAGCTGCCGAAGAAGTACGAGCCCGCGGCGCACGAACCATCATTATCACCGACAACCCAAAGCTCGCAGAAGGCGTTGCGTCAGAAACGGTGATCGTTCCAAAAAATGGCGTGTTAACAGGCCTTGTCGCAAACATTCCTCTCCAAATCATCGCGTACGAACTTGCGGTTCTTAAATGTATCAACCCCGACCGCCCTCGCAATTTAGCAAAAGCCGTCACCGTGGATTAAACGGATTTAAGATTTTCTTCTCCCAATTCAATATCGATAAGAGAATATTCGGTCGGTGAAGGACATATCACGTGCAAAAAAGACTTTTCAAAACCATGACTTGAAACAAGAGACTCATGCTGAATTTTTGTTTTATAAAAATAATCTTTAACAATTACTTCTTCATCTTTAGTAAACGATTCCTCAAAAGATATAAGCCAGACTCTTTCTCGCTCTAGGTCTAGATTGCCCAAAACATTAATGACACGCGATGATAAACGAATCAACTCATCTAACTCAGTAGTTTTAGGAGAATAGATGATGCTAAAAACAATTTTTTGGTCTTGTTTAGGAGGCTTAACAAATTCAACGATCTTTCCATCACTATTAGTAGTTAAAAAGGGTTTCCTGGTAATTCTAGGGGGAACAAGGACACTCAAACATCTTGTCCACCCAGGAATAAAATCTTTTGGGCGCTCCCATTTTTCGAGAGCCCTGTCTGCATCTGTCGAACTTACAACTTGATTGATCGCGAATCTCCATTTTTTGGACCCATGGAAACTAAATTTCGAAATATGTGCCCCGTTTCTTGTTGCAAGATAAAGATCACTATTACCCTTCGACCATAGTCTCCAGATCGAAGAACAAGGATCGTCACGCTTTCCTACAGCAAATCTAATTACGTTATCTTTGTTTTTCATATCAAAGTTCCAAGACAAAATAACGCATAAACTCTTCATCAGTCACTCACTCAATCTTTCAACCAATACTCTTCCTGTCGAACAAGCAATTCTTTTGCGCGCAATGGCTCAGCAAGAATATCTTTCGTCGCCTTTTCCATGCGGGCGCTTTGCGAGCCTTTTACCAACACAATATCGCCTTCTTTGATGTTTGCATCAAGCCATCTGCCAGCCTCCACGGCGTCATGCACGCGAATCACCGACGACGACTTCATTCCCATGCGCTCGGCTTCGTCTGCCGCGCCCTGCATTTCGCTGCCGGAAGCCACGAAGATGTCTGCAACTTCAGAAACCCTGCGACCAACAGCAGCGTGCTCTGATTCTGAATACTGTCCAAGCTCAGCCATTTTACCGAGCGCAGCAATACGCCGACCATTCGGTCGATCTGTCGCAAACAACGCCAACGCATCAAGAGCAGCAATCGTCGATGCTGGCGCGGCGTTATATGTGTCGTCAAGAAGAAGTGACCCTTTAATGCCTGCAAGCGGACGAAGGCGACCAGGTGCAGGTGCAAATGATTCGCTGAGCGCTTTCGCAGCCTTCTTTAACGGGATATCGCAATGTTTCGCGACGAGTAACGCCGCAGCGCACGCAAATACTGGCGTGTCACCTAAGCAATTCGGAAGCTTCAGATCAACCGTTTCGCCCTCAATGTCGATTGCTGCCTTTGTGAGAACCGCAACGTCATTTGGCGCGTAATGGTCATCAAGCACCGTCTTCACATAAATATCGGTAATTGTCGCTTGACGACCGGATTTTCCGTACGTTGCAACTGCTGCATGAAACCGATCACGCATGAGGTTGACCGTTTGATCGTCAGCGTTCAACACCACAAGGCCATCTTCCGGAACATTGTCGCCGAGCGTCGCCTTTTCGTCGGCAAGCGCACCGAAATTTGTGTAATTCGCCGCATGCACTGGAGAAATTGCTGTAATAACTCCAACATGCGGACGAGCAATGTCGCACGATGCTTGAATATCGCCCGGTCGATCGGCGCCGTACTCAAGAACAAGATGCGTTGGAAATTTCTTTACGTTGTATTGGCGAACAAAAAGCTTTAGCCATTCCCAGAGATTTTTCCCCGGACTCATCTCCCCCATGATTGCAAGCGGCACACCGAACTCGTTGTTGTAATTTTTATTTGCGGTTCTGACATCACATGCAGATCCTAGCGCGATCGCAATAGCGTTTTTGGTACTCGTCTTTCCAACGCTTCCCGTCACCGCAATCACCGTCGGATGAAATTTCGCGATTTGTCGCTTTGCTAAAAATCGAAGAACGCGAATAATGATGAGCTTCATATGGTACTAGTGTAAGCGAAAACCCTCCCCCTTACCACTGAATCTGATTCTTTGGAGGGTTGGGAAGGGATCGGAAACAAACTCGGCCAGATCGGCTATCCTCATTTTTGGAGAGACATGTCGTTTTTTGACCCTTTTAAACTTCACGTTGTGCCGCGATCTGAATCGGAAATTTGAAAAACATCACTTCGAAATCAAAAATGCATCGACAGCAACCATACACAGCGCTATCGACTTCCTCGCGCACTACCAAAACCGACCAGTGTTTTCTTAATGCAAATGAGTTGCGTTAACAAAACCCCTTGTTTCAAAACGAGTACCCCTGCTCCC
>CAYROW010000003.1:24531-31931 GCA_964425965.1 uncultured Gammaproteobacteria bacterium | reverse complement strand
CGGTGCTTTCGGCAAAAAGAATATTGTCTGACTTCGGGTTTTCTATTTTTACCACCATCGCAAATTTTGGATCTTCAACCGGTCCAAATCCAGCGAACGAGCCGTTAAATGCGGTTTCCGAATAGCCACCATTTTGCGCGATCTGCGCGGTTCCGGTTTTTCCAGCAATCCAATACCCCGGAACTTTTGCGCGTTTTCCGTGACCATTTTCCACGACAGAAACCAACATCCCCCCAACCGTCACCGCAGTCTTTCCATCAAGTACCTGGCGAACTTTTTCCGGAAGAATGGTATCGACGGTACCGTCAGCGTAATGCATTTCGTCGACAACATGCGGCACCATGAGCGCTCCACCATTTGCAATAGCCGCGTACGCCATCGCAACCTGCAGTGGCGTCACGGTAATACCCTGTCCGAAACTTGCGGTCGCCGCGTACACCATTCCTGGCTGATCGAGCGATGCAACCGTTCCGGAAACTTCAGAATTCAAAGTGACACCCGTCAGCGTTCCAAACCCAAAGTCTTTCACATACTGCGTAAACGTATCGCGGCCAGTGCGCTGCATGGCGTACACCATCGCGGTGTTCACCGACTCTTCCAGTCCCTGCGTCATTGTAATAAGACCGTGAACCGTATCTGAAGCATTCCGAATGGTTCGATCGTCGACCTTCACAAACCCAGGATCGTCATACGTCGTATTTGGCGTAATTGCGCCAGTATCAATTCCTGCCGCAAGCGTAAACGGCTTAAAGATCGAACCCGGTTCATACGGGGTAAAAATAGCTTGGTTGTTGTACGTTGCTACGCCTTCCACCTGCGAATAATTCGCCGGATCAAAATCCGGAACACCGCACATCGACAGCACGCGGCCCGTTGATGGCTCAACAATCACCAGAACGCCACTATCGGCGCTATATTTCGTTACGGCATCCTGCAACATTTTACAGGCGGTGTACTGCACAGTTCGGTCAATCGACAACACCAGCGAGCCGCCATCGATTGCTGGCGTGTACGCTTTTCCGCCAAGCTGCGTGGAAATTTCTCCAGGTTTTCCGGAAAGGAAATCATTAAAATATCCTTCAAGGCCATACTGCCCAACCGGGTTATCGGATTCATCACGGCCAACAAACCCAAGAACATGTCCGCCAAAGCCTTTTTCCGGATACGATCGTGAATTTTTCAAGACGTACGAAATACCATCGATATGCAGTGCGAGGAGTCGATCGAGTGATTCCGCGTCCACATTTTGCGCAACAGGCTCGTATGGATCGTCGTGCTTTGAAAGTCGCGCAATGAGATCGGTAATCTTTGTAACATTCGCGTCTTCCTGAAGGCATGCATCGGATGTGATACCCCCTCCATCTCCCCCTTCGAAAGGGGGAGTGCTTTCGCCGGCCGGATCGGGTTCAGAGACAACCGGCGCACAGGCCGTTAGCGCTCGAAGTGAATCCGCTTCGTCCTGCTTTCCCTGTGATTCCAAATTGGCAATAAGCGCGTATCGGTCATACGCATCGACGCCTTCCCAACCCAATGCCTGCGCGATACGTTTTCCCGCGTCTGTTGCATCAGAAATTTGACGAGGATCCGCAGTCACAACCGCGCGCGGCTCGTTTGTCGCGACGTCGTATGCGGTTTCGTCGTCAAAGTCATGAACGGTAATCCTTCCTCGTTCCGGAACGAGCTCTTCGTAAAGCGAATATTTCCCATTTGAAACATCCTGATAAAACCCTGCAGAAATAACTTGCAAAAACCCCAAACGAACCCAAATCACACCGAATGCGGCAAAAAGAACCATTCGCAATATGCGAAGGCGTTTTCCGTGCGTGCCTGTGTCTCGCTCTCGGATAGAACCCATGTCGCAAGTATAACAAAACGGACGCCGGAGCGTCCTGTTTTATTTATGCTTCTTGAATTTCTTCTTCCGTTACGACAGTTCCCGACGAAACCGTTGTATCACCGTTTCCCTCGTCGGTTGTTAAGCGGATACGACGACCGTCAGCGTTTTCAAATTCACGGAACGTGTACATTGCGGCGGTTTCATCATCTTTCAGCGTTGCTGAACCTTCGTATGAGAACTCGTAATCGTTTCCACCGTACACAACAACATCATCTTCTGGTTCAAGCTCTTCGTCGATATCCTCAAATTGCATGATTTCTTCTCCGCCTGGATCCACAGACAACCACATGCCTGCATCGCCATATGCCCAAAACACGTTCTCGCCCGTATCGAGAATAACCGTTTCTACAGAGCGAGGATGGAAGGTTTTGTCGCGAACAACAACGTCATTTCCTTCCTGAAGGGCTGAAATAATCTCGGCAATAGTCATAATAGTCATTAGTGAACATCAATGATCGGAATCAGTATACTCGGCTCGTTCGACCTGCGAAGCCCGAGTATCCACAGAATCCAATTAAAAATCAAGTCCCTCGCGCGCCGGAACGCCGGAATAGAAATAATGCCTTTGTAATTGCGCTTCTGTCACCAGATGCGCAGCGTCGAGAAACTCCTGAGCCGGGTTTCGCCCAGTCAAAATTACCTCAGTCGTTTCCGCTTTTAAGCGGAGCGCATCAAGAACCGATTCAACAGAGAGCATTCCAAGATTCTGCGTCGAGTTGATTTCATCAAGAATAACCAAGTCATACTCCCCCGACATCATTGCCGCCTTTGCAATCTCGATTCCTTTCACTGCTTCCTCTCGATCTTCGTCAGTAATCGAAAAGTCGAATCGGTTCGTGACCGGATCGATCCGATCACGACCGGTCGCGACGTAATCGATTCCCTCAATCTGATCGATAATCGCGCGCTCAGAATAATGCGATGTTCCACCTTTATCAAAATAGACAATCAACACCTTCTTCCCCGCACCCGCACACCGTACCGCGGCACCTAACGACGCGGTCGTCTTCCCCTTCCCATGCCCATGGATAAGCTGAATCAAGCCATAACCCTGTCGGCCCTTAATACGCTCGTCGAGGAGTGGTTTATGTTCATTGTTCATAAGGAACCGCAAACGGGGCATATTTGCCCCGTTTGCTGATAATGACTGAATCACCGATCAGGAGCAGCCGCTGGTGCTGCCGCAGTTGAGGCATTTATAGCACGCTGCGTTGCGCACCATGATGTTGCCGCAGGTGTCACACGCTGGAGCGTCAGCCGTGTTGTTAAAGGTGGAGGTTAAGCCAGCCTTTTGTGGCGCTGTGCCAGGCGTCATCGCCGGGTTTACATCTGACGCTGTTGCAAAGATGGTTGGCTGAAGCTCTGTTTGTGCAGGAGCAGCAGAAACCTCGGCAGAAGCATTCGCGACAACAGCATCGCCAATTGCTGGGACAACATTAATGCCAACAGCGATCTGCTCTTGTGGCGAAAGGAACTTCAACGCCATCCAACGGAAGATGTAGTCAACGATAGACTTTGCGATACGAATATTTGGATTATTCGTGAATCCGGATGGCTCAAAGCGCATGTGCACGAACTTGTTCACCAAGACTTGAATTGGCACACCGTACTGCAAGCCAATAGAGACCGACGTCGCGAATGCGTCCATTAATCCACTAATCACCGAACCTTCCTTTGCCATGGTAATAAACATTTCCCCTGGCGTTCCGTCGTCATACAAACCAACGGTAATGAACCCCTTGTGTCCACCAACCAAGAATTTGTGGTTGATTGCGCGGCGTTCATCTGGCAAGCGACGGCGACGTGGCGCATTGGCGTTCTCTGCGACAGGAGCAACCTTCACCGTCGGAACACTTTCCACTTTTGGTGTTTCACTCTCAGCCTTTGAAACGTCGTGTGCCTTACCTGAGTCCTTCTCTTTGCTTGTCGTCAGTGCTTGCTGGCGCTTGCTGCCGTCGCGATAAATTGCGATCGCCTTTAAGCCCATCTTCCAACCTTCCATGTATACCTTTTCAATATCTTCAACCGTTGCCTCGTTTGGCATGTTCACGGTTTTGCTAATTGCGCCAGAAATGAATGGCTGTACCGCTGCCATCATGCGGAGATGGCCCATGTAATGAATCGATCGCGTACCATTTTTTGCCTTAAACGCGCAATCGAACACCGGAAGATGCTCAGACTTTAAGAATGGCGCGCCTTCAATAGTGTCTTGTGCATCAATGAACTCAAGGATCGCTTTGCGTTCATCTGCGCTATATCCCAAACGTGTTAATGCTTCTGGAATTGTCTGGTTGACCATCTTCAACATACCGCCGCCCACCAGCCACTTGTACTTCACGATAGCAATATCTGGCTCAATTCCCGTCGTGTCACAATCCATTAAGAACGCGATGGTTCCGGTTGGTGCAAGCACGGAAATCTGCGCATTGCGCAAACCATGTTTTTCTCCTTCAGTAACGACGTTGTCCCATGCTGCGCGCGCTGCGGTAACAATGTCAGATGGCAAAGATTCGAGATTCATCGCATACGTTGCGTCACGGTGCATACGCATGACGTCCATGCATGGTTTCTTGTTCAGTTCAAAGCCAGCGAACGCGCCAATTTTCTCGGCAATACGTGCGCTTTGTTCATAAGTGCAGCCAGAAAGCAGCGCCATAATTCCTCCGGCGATATTTCGTCCTTCGTCAGAATCATATGCAACACCACGACTCATCAAGAGCGCTCCAAGGTTCGCAAAACCAATTCCGAGCGGACGGAAATCGTGACTATTCTGCTCGATTGACGGAGTTGGATAGCTTGAATTTCCTACCGTAATTTCCATGGCGGTAATCATGACCTTCGCCGCATGAATAAACGACGGAACATCAAACTCCATCACGCCGTTCACCTCCTTACGGAACTTCATCAAGTTCAACGACGACAAATTGCATGCGGTATCGTCGAGGAACATGTACTCAGAACATGGATTGCTTGCGTTGATGCGACCCGTATTCTTTGACGTATGCCAACGGTTGCAGGTCGTGTCATATTGAATTCCTGGGTCACCACACTGCCACGCACATTCCGCCATCGATCGCATCACTTCGCGCGCCTTATACGTCAATGATGGCTTCCCTGTTGTTACTTCATGCGTTACCCATTCTGCGTCAGCTTCTACTGCGCGCATAAAGTCATCGGTCACACGCACCGAGTTGTTTGCGTTCTGGAAATAAATTGATCCGTATGCCTCGCCGTCCATTCCGCTGTCATATCCTGCATCGACCAACGTCCACGCCTTGCGCTCTTCTTTTGCCTTGCACTCAATGAACGCCATGATGTCTGGGTGGTCAACGTTCAAAATAACCATTTTCGCAGCGCGACGCGTTTTTCCACCAGACTTCACGATACCCGCAAACGAATCAAGACCTTTCATGAAACTCACCGGACCTGACGATCGGCCGTTGCTGCCTCCAAGATATTCTTGCGACGATCGGAGGTTAGAAAGGTTCGAGCCAGTACCGGAACCTTGCTTAAACAGCATGCTCTCGGTTGCCGTCAGGTGAAGAATCGAACGCATGTCGTCTTCAACGCTGTTAATGAAACATGCCGAGCACTGTGGATGCGGATTAATTCCAACGTTAAACCATACTGGCGAATTAAACGCCGCCATTTGGTTCACAAGAATCCAGGTCAACTCGTCCTCAAACACCTGAGCGTCTGCCTTCGTTGCGAAATATCCGTCTTTCCTTCCCCAATTTGCCATGGTCACCGCAACGCGGCTCATGAGCTGCTTCATGGATGTTTCGCGCTCTGGCGTTCCGACTTTTCCGCGGAAATACTTCTGCGCGACAATGTTTACTGACGTTTGGCTCCAGGTGCTTGGAACTTCAATGTCTTTCTGTTCAAAAACAACAGCGCCCTTTTCGTTCGTGATACTCGCAGTGCGCTTCTCCCAAGTCAGCAAATCATATGGATGAACGCCTTCTTTTGTGAAATACCGATTCA
This sequence comes from uncultured Gammaproteobacteria bacterium, assembly GCA_964425965.1. GTDB lineage: Bacteria > Patescibacteriota > Patescibacteriia > UBA9934 > UBA9934 > CAIKHN01. The sequence continues at coordinate 26,050 of CAYROW010000003.1, read as the reverse complement.
TGGAAATACCCGTTCCGTATTCTTCAGTTGATGCGACAACTTCAGCCTTCCGGTACGACAAATATACGCGAGCAACATGCACTAAATTATTGTCGATAAATGCAACAGCGACCATTTCACGAAGAACACCCGATGTTGGCGTTGTGTGTCCATCGAAACGTCGCTGGATACGAGAAAGGATATTCCCCGTAATGCGACCCACGTAACGTGGAAGATCTTTTTCTTTAAACCCGGCAGAAAGCAACGCGTGAATAATTGAACGCTCGAGCTTCTCTGACGAAAAAACAGCATGCGTTCCGTCGCGCTTAATCACCTCCTTTACTGATGTCATGTATCCGTACACAGCAGATGTGACATCAGCCTCGCGTGTTTTGACGGCCCCCTCCTTCACAATTGATGCGGACATACATCTCGAGGTCTAGCGAAATAAATAAATGAGAGAATCGAATTGGGATAAAAAAATCCCAGAAGAAGAATCTGGGAGATTCCTCCTATCGACGACGCAACACAATCGCTTGTGGTGCATTTGCGAGTATAGCACTACATCTAGTGGTTCGCAGACGCCGATCACACAGAAAAAGTGGATAACGCTCTTGCAGATTTTCTGCACGAAAAAAATCAAGAAAAAACACGCTCCGGACTGCTCCAGAGCGTGGTCAAGAGAACATATCCACGGGGATAAGTCCCTAAAAACCCATTGTTAAATTTACGACGGTCTTCGCAGGGACTGGTGTGAAGTTCACCGGGATTAGTCGGCGCTCCCCAGACCGGTCATCAAAGAGCACATAGCCATTTTTGAGGCCAAATTCGTAGACTTCTTTTGTGACCTTTACATCTTGCTGACAGTACTCACGAATTTCATCGATCTTTCCTTCTTTCCACCACGCAACCGCCTGCAATCCATGGCTCGACTTTCGCGCACCAATCGTTGCTGCGGCAACGTCATCAAGCTTAATGCGGTAACCAAGGGACTTTTCGATCTCTTTCAAGATGTCGAGCTGTGGAAGCTGAAGCAGGTCGCCAGCGTAATAGTTATTCAATACCGGCATGTCGAACCCAATAGAGTTGTACCCAATAATTCTCCCACCGGTTTCGAGCTTCTTAAACATGAGCGGGAGCTCGTGCTCCAAATACGATTCATACGTATCCGTTGCATAGTAATATGCAACAACAATGGAAACTTTCAATTTGTCCGTAAAATATCCCCCAACTTCCTCAAACGTATTCTGCGTTTCAATGTCTAAAACAATATCATTCATACTTATACCGAAACCCCAGCTTTCAATTCTAAAACTTCAACTCGTTCCTCGATTCTATTGAATTTCGATCGTGCCGCGACCAACTCGTGATCGAATTTCTCTGTTCGCATGGTCAAACCATCAATATGTGTCATTAAACGAGATTCCGTTTCCTGTAAATCCGATTTCGTCGCCATCGAATCCTTAATAAACTCAATATCCTCTCGAATGGCAGCGACGTCATCTTTGGTTGCCATTTCGGATCGAACTGCAGCGACGTC
>CAYROW010000003.1:2882-24431 GCA_964425965.1 uncultured Gammaproteobacteria bacterium | reverse complement strand
TCTTTGGTTGCCATCGTTCCCTGCATTTGCTGAACGATTTCAAGAATTGCGCCAAGTTGAATTTTCTCTTCGTCGGTCATAGTTCTTTGATCGTACCAAAATGGCCACATCCGAGCCATCGATTATCAACACGAGCAATTACCACGTCGCACGAATGACAATTCCGGTTGGAAGCTCAAATGCACGAGGCGACTCTTCCTTCAGTGTAAGTTCGACCGCTGCGATCGTTTTCACAAACGGCATCGTTGTGCGAACTAAATTTTCGAGAGCTAATGCCGGAAAGCCCAACGAGTACGCATTCAAGAGCAACATTCCCGATTCCGGTTTGAGCAGCTTCGCGCATTCCGCGAGTAACGCCGGGAGATGCTCTTCAAACTGCCAAAGCTCTCCTTCTGGTCCACGTCCGAACGCCGGAGGATCAAGCATGATGACGTCATATGTATTTCCCCTGCGAATCTCACGCGAAACAAACTTCTGCACGTCGTCCACAATCCAACGAATCGGCGCCGCGCCGAGACCGGAGAGTTCCGCATTCTCTTTTCCCCACGTCACCACCGGTTTGCTTGCGTCACAGTGCGTCACATCAGCGCCGGCGCTTGCCGCAGCCAGCGTGGCGCCACCGGTGTAGCCAAACAGGTTCAACACCGTCATTCCCGCCTTCACGTTCTCGCGAATCCATTTCCAATTACTTGCCTGCTCAGGAAACAGACCCGTGTGCTTAAATGACGTTGGACGAATACGGAACGTCAAATTTTCCCAGGAAACATTCCATGATTCAGGGACAGCTTTGTGCACGGTCCACTCGCCTTCGCGACCTTGGCGCTTATATGCGAGGTGCGCCGATGGCCATACTGACGCATTTCCAACATTCCAAAGCGCCTGCGGCTCTGGACGAACCATAATAATATCGCCGTAACGCTCACACTTTTCGAAATTTCCAGAATCGAGGAGCGCGATATCGCTCCACACCGCAGATTCACGAATCACAGGGGTAGACATACGCGATCAGAGTACTCGAAAACGAACTATCGAGCAAAGAACAGCAAAATAACGATGCCGAGCAGAATTCGGTAATATGCGAACGGCGTAAACGTTTTATTCCGAATGTATTGCAAGAATAATCGAATAACAACAAGCGAAGAGACGAAAGCGGCAACGAATCCAATCCCGAGAATCAACGCATCATTCCCGGCAAGCGCGATCGGATGTTTCAATAACGAAAATACTGACGCCGCAGCAATTGTTGGTACCGCAAGAAAAAACGAATATTCCGCCGCAGTCGCACGCGTTGCACCAAGAAACATTGCACCGATGATTGTGGCAGCTGATCGTGACGTTCCCGGAATAAACGCGAGACACTGAATACAACCAATGACAAAAGCCTTGCCGTATCCAATCTTCGCAACGTCCGTAATCGATCCCTTCCTTCGCGATCGTTCAGCGACGAGAAGGACAGCGCCGCCGATAATTAACGCAATTGCGACAACCGTCGGGTTGAATAACGCCTCCTGAATTTTCGATCCAAACAGAGCACCGAACACCAGCGCCGGGAGCACGGACACGACTACACGCTTCCACAGTTCGAAATTCGATCCGCTTAGCGGCCAAAAACGTTTTGCGAAGACAGCGACCACCGCAAGAATCGCACCAAATTGAATAACGATGTCAAACGTCTTTGTGAAGTCTGGCGCGAACGAAAACCATTCGTTAAACAGAATAAGATGACCAGTTGATGACACCGGTAAGAACTCGGTAATTCCCTCAACAAGCCCAAGAATGAGCGCAGAAATCACCGCCATACAAAACGTTTAGGAATCAAAGCTGATTCGCTCACCCGGCGCAACAGGCGTTGGACGAACACCAACCGACATCGCTGCAGCAACAGGATCTTTTACGATGCGTGGCTCCGTTGGTGGAATTGGCGGAATTGATGAGCCTAATCCAGACGACTTCTTCCGGCGGCGACGCTTTTTCTTCGTGGCCTGATTTTCCGCGACAGGAGCGGCTGGCACTGACACGCTTAGTGCTACGGGTTCAGGGCGAGGAGCCGGAGGTACTGGTCGTGGTGGCAATGCGGTAAGCACTGTTTCGCCAGGCGTTGGAACAACTACAGGTTCGCTCTGTGCGATTTTTGGCGGCTCTGGTGCATAGACTTTCCCCTGCGGCGGCCGTGATGACCCCTTCTTCTTGCGCTCCTCTACAATGAGCGCATGGCAATCATCGCAGTAAATTGGCCTGCTCTTATCGAGTTCAACGGGCAATGAAAAGACTTTTCCGCACCGCGCACACGTGTACTCGTGCGAGAATCGAGCTTTTTTCGCTTCCTTCTTTTCTGCCGCAACCTTTGCAAATGCTTCGCTCACGTTCAAATTCGGATCGAATCCGCTCCACGTCATGACGTGCTCTTCGATCATCTTTCGATTTCCTCCAAAACGCTCGCGAGATTGTTGAATGACTTTTTCCTCACTTCCAGTGCGCTGGCCGATTGGTGGAAGTGTTGTCGCTGAAAACGGCTGACTACTTACGCCGTCAATCATGAGCTTCAAGTAAATATTGTATTTCGCAAGGTTAATGAGATCTTCCGGCGTAAACCGCGGCATGAACTCGCTTTCCATAAACTCAGCGTCCTTTGCGCCGATACGGAACGTAATTAAACTCCCAACGTTGCCAAACACTGCGTCACGAACCGCCGTAGACGTCATGCTGTCGAGCTGCGCAATATATTGGTGCGCAATAATCAAGTTCAATCGATATTTTCGGGCTTCCGACAAAATGTCCGCAAAAGCTTCCGTTGCGAAGTTCTGGAATTCGTCGACGTACAAGTAAAAATCTTGTCGCTCGTTCTCGTCACGAATATTCACACGTTCCATGGCGGACATGTAAATTTTCGTAATCATCATTCCACCTAAAATGCGCATTGCGTCCTCACCAATCTGCCCCTTCGAAAGGTTCACGAGCAAAATCTTCTGCCCGTCCATCACTTCACGGAAGCTAAACGACGATTTCGACTGCGCAACAATATTTCGCATCATCGTTGACGCGAGGAACTGACCGACCTTGTTCTGAATTGGCGCAGATGCTTCCGCGGCAAATTTCACGTCGTATTGCGCGAATTCTTTTAACCAGAACGCCTGAACCATTGGATCTTTCACGTTCTGAACAATTTCCGTTCGGTATTCTTTGTCAGACAACATGCGGTTAATGCCGAGCAATGTTGTTCCTGGGGTATCAAGCAACGCAAGAATGGTGTACTGCAAAATGTACTCCATGCGAGCGCTCCACACATTTTCCCAAACTTTTTTAAAGATCGACAACAAACTGTACATCACCTTCGCGTTGTAATCCTTCACGTTCTCCCAACCTTCCGTCTTCTCGAGCATGTTAAAGGCGATAGGATAATCGCCATCTCCCGGATTAAAATACACGACGTCATTAATACGCCACGACGGAATATAGTCGAGAATCTTTTGCACCGTATCTCCGTGAGGGTCGATATATGCGCAACCATGGCCCGCGTAAATGTCAGCGAGCAACATGTTTTCGAGAAGCGCCGTCTTACCCATACCCGTCTTTCCCACAATGTACATGTGGCGACGGCGATCATCCGTTTTAATGCCGAATCTCCGCATTTGATTGCGGAAATTCGTTTGACCAAAATAGATGACATCTTTTTCGTGATCGTGTTCGTAGCGCATAGCAAATTACATCGGAAGATTCGGCGGAACATCGTCAGACTCTTGTGGGAGCACGTGCTCCGTTGGAGCAACCGGGGTCGGTACGCTCAGTGGAGCAATCGGGAGATTCTGCAAACGCTCTTCTTCCTTTGCATCAGCGGTCTGGAGTTTCCAATTCTGAAGTTGCGGCTCATCAGGCCGTGCAATCGTCAGCGTACTTGGAGCTTCAGCACGTCGAGCACCGGTAACGGAAAGGACCGGGGTACGAGCATCTGCCGCAGGAAAATGGAACAGTGTTGCTAATTCTGTCGTATTCAACATTTGCCAACTTCCACCCTCTCCACCGCTACGACGCTGATACCGTGACACTAAATTCTTTTGTTTCCGCGGCATCGACCATGCCTGCCAGAAATAATCATCCTTTGGAACCGCAGGGCCATGCAAGCTCAACCCGTTTAAATTTTGGTTTGAAAATACCGCCCACATTCCCTTCATGGAGCTCGCCATTAATCCCTTACGAAACGCTGTTTTTGGGCCAGCATACAAGAAACGGATTTTCGTCTTCCAACCGACTTTCGAAATTTTCTCCGCAACAGCGTCGAGCATTACTCGTTCCTGTGGAGTCATGCGGAACATGCGGAAGTCGTCCTTCTTTTCTTCCTTGTGACCAGCTGCTGCACCGCCGTATCCGACAAGCTGCGACGCAATTCCTTTTGGCAGCCACAGTGCATTTTCTGAAAAGGAATCAAAGAACCCTGGCTTATGTTTTTCTTCCTTGCCCATCATTTTATTCAAGTAGGCAATACCTTCCTTGGCCCAATGCTGGTCGTCAGGTGGACGAATGATGAACTGGATCCAGTAACACTCGCCTTCACGCATCTTTCCCATCATTTCGATAATTGGCAGCAATGGATCTTTAAACCGGAAATCTTTCTCGCCTTGATGTTCAAAATCCTCAAACGTTCGAATTGGGAAATAGGCCTTATTTGAAAGCGCCAATTCACCTCCGAACACGTCATACTCGTTATTCGGATATTCCTTTGGCAACACCATGACGTAATCGGGAACCTCGGTAATTTGCGCCTCTGGGTATTGTGCGTACAGCGCCGCCTCAACCAAATCTCGATATTTATCAATTGTGCGAATTAAAAACTGAATTTTCCCACTGTTGCTGACAATTTCAAAACTAAACGATGCCTGTTCTTTTCCGATCAACCACTGCTCGCGCCAGGTAATACCAGATTTCACTCCGGAAAGGTTCATGAAAAAGTTCTCCATTCCCTTTGGGGTGTTAATCGCGTCCTGAGGAACACGAATCTCCAAAAGCTGCCATTTCAGCGTTTTGCTATACAAACCCTGTTTATAGTCCATCCAGATATGCGTCAGACCCCAAATAATGACTCCGAAAATTGGAATCCAGCCAATAAGGAGCAATGCTTGCGCCATAATGAGCGGAAACGGCGTCACGTTGAGGTAATGCACAACGGGCGTTGGGAGGTGGATTGCGATGCCAATCATAGGCGTTATAGTCCTCATGATTATAGCACGACGCCATAATAATCGATCGCGCATCGCTCGCTGGTGGCTCGGGTATATGTTTCTTCGCTCGCCGCAACGCTTCACTCACTCATCAACGAGTCCTGTCGCCTCGGACCACGTTACGGTGCTGCTCCGTGGCGACTCGGGACGACTTTGCTCCGCTGTGACCAATCACGCTACGCCGCGACGTTTCGCTTCGCTCAACTGCGGCTGTGCCACGTCGTTCGCGAACGACGTGGCTGTGCATCAGTGGTCTCGCTTCGCAAAGTGTCCCTCGTCACCTACGTCGCATAAGCCTTCGCCTCCCTCGGCGCCACCCGTTGATTCATTCGCTGCGCACTCGTTCAACCTCCTCTAAATCAAAACGAGCCCTCTCGAGCTCGCTCTGTTTCTGAAGTTCTATGTTCGACGCGCTCTCCATTTTTCCCATTCAACAAGCAACGGGCTTGCGACGAAGATCGACGAGTACGCTCCGGAAAGCATACCAATGATGAGCGCAAGAACAAACGGACGTGTTGTAGGGCCACCAACAATAAACACTGCAAGAAGCGGAAGTGACGTCGCGAACGTTGTGTTCAATGAACGGGCGATAGTTTCGACGACGCTCTTGTTTACCGTGTCGCCAAATGACATATCGCCATGGCGATGACGGATAAGATTTTCGCGCGTACGGTCAAGGACCACGATAGTGTCGTTAATGGAGTATCCGAGAATGGTTAACACTGCAGCAACGAATGCCATGTCGACTTGATATCCGAAGTAATGACCAAGAACCGCAAACACTCCAAGTGGAATAATCACGTCATGAAAAGCAGCAATCATGGTGACGACTCCATATTTCCATGACGCAACCGGACGAGTAACTTTTCGGAATGCCCAGGCGACGTAGAGCGTAATTAAGAGCAACATGAGGCCCGTTGCCTTCAACGACGCCTGCTCAAGTTCTCCGCCAATAACTGGACCAACCGTATCGAAACGAATCTCCGTTGCATCAGGAGAGACGGTTTTCACTGTGGTGAAAATCGCCTGATGCTGTTCCTCAGTAACCGGTGCGAGACGGACAAAGTATGCATCACCCTCACCCTGCTGCACGACAGGCTCAAAACCTGCTTGCGTAATAGCATCGCGCAGTACCTCGACCGACGTTGACGGAGCGCTCACCTGCAACAAGCTTCCGCCAGTGAAATCGATTCCGAAGTTTAATCCGTACACAAACAACGACACGAGAGCAGCAGCGATAATTGCTCCGGAGATCCCAAGCCACAATTTCGAGTGCCCAATAACGTTTAATGAGAACTTCATAGATTAGAGGCCAAGGAAGAAGACGGATTTGCGGAGCTTCACGACACGAGCAAGGCGTCGAAGGACAAATCGCGAAATCACGAACGCACAGAAGAGCGAGACGAACACACCAAGAGCGAGCGTCAAGGCGAATCCGCGAACCGAGCCAGACGTCATGGTGTAAAGAATTGCCGTTGCAATAAGCGTCGTCGCGTTACCGTCGCGAATTGATGGCCATGCACGACGGAACGCTTCCTCCATTGCTGTCGGAAGATCGCGTCCATTACGAAGTTCTTCCTTCAGACGTTCGAAGATGAGCACGTTCGCGTCAACAGCGATACCAAGAGAGAAGATGAATCCCGCGATACCCGAAAGCGTGATGGTTACGCCGAAGATCTTGAACAGTGCCAAGTTAATTACCGCGTATACTCCCAGCGCTCCAACTGCGACAACACCAGGGAGTCGGTAGTACAACACCATGAAGAGCGCGACGAGCAAGAATCCAATGAAGCCCGCCTTCACACTCAAGTCAAGCGATGCTGTTCCAAGTGCCGGACCGATCGTCTGCTGACTGACCACGGAAATTGGGACTGGCAATGCACCGGCGTTTAAGCGCTGCGCAAGAAGTTTCGCTTCGGCAATGGTGAAGTTTCCCGTAATCGATGCCTGGCCGCCGTAAATCGGCTCCTGGACAACAGGCGTGGTAATTGGCTGACCATCCAAGAAAATACCGATAACTTTTCCAACGTTGTCTTTCGTTAAATCACCAAAGAGCTGCGTTCCATTTTCATTGAAGTCAAGGACGATGTATGGCGCGCCAGTGTTCTGGTTAAACGCAACGGATGCGTGCTTCACGTCTTTTCCAGAAAGCTCAGTGTTCTTCCATGGATCAACCGTCAGCACATCAGATGCTGTTGTCCATGGCATTTCGATTTGCGCGATTTCATACGTTCGCGATGGGCGTGAGCCAACGCGGTACAAAATGTGATATCCGTATTCAGATTCCACAACCGAAGAAATTTTCGTATCGCGAAGCGCGTACGCCGCATCTTCAAATGGCTTCACCATCTGTCCACGCGAAACGTAGTTCAAATCTCCGCCTGCATCCTTACTTCCGGTGTCATCAGAATTGGTCTTTGCGAGATCGGCGAAGTTTTTTGCCGTCGCCTCAGACTGCAACTGCGTTGCGAGCGCGAGCGCTTCTTCCTTTGTTCGCGTCTGTGTGCACTTTGGTGCGCCAGCGTAACAAATAAGAATATGCGAGATACGAGGCTCTGATTCTGTCTTCTTACTGATGTACTTCACGATGTGCATCTTGCTTGTGCCTTCGTACAAGCCGTTCACCACACCAACCTTTGTTCGACCCTTTTCAAACTGTGTAACCAATCCGTCGTATTCTGCATCGTCAGCAGAAATGAATCCGACGTAACCACCATTATCCTTTGTTGCGCTATCGATGGAATACTGTTTTGCAAGTGCAGCAAAATCTTCTCCTGCAAGCGCCTTGTCCATCACCGCAAGCGCATCAGCGCGCTCAGTCTTCTGTGCGGCATCAATCTGCGCCTGCTGTTCTGCCGTTGGCGTGGTGCTCACGTCAGCAATTGGGGTGCGGAAGGTTAAAACCGGAGTTTCACCGATCTGCGCAATGGCTTCTTTCACGTCAGTGACTCCTGGCAAGTCAACAAGCACACGGTAATGACCGTCGGCAATGTTTGTTTGCACGATCGGCTCAGCAACTCCGAATGCGTTCACGCGTCGCTCAACGACATCGCGAACTCCTTCGAGTGCTGTCTGACGCTCAGCGTCAGAAATCGAACTCATGTCGGCTTCGTACACCAAGTGTGCGCCGCCTTTCAGATCGAGTCCTAACGTAAAGTCATTCTCCGGAGCATACGGAAGATGAAAGCCAACCTTGTCTTTCATTGCAACCATCGCGCCGTTCCATTCCTTTGGGAAGGAAAGAATACCAGCACTCACAGCGAAAATAACGAGAAGAACAGCACCGATCGCAGTACGATTCATAGTGCGAGCATTCTAAGGAAATTCGAGAGTTTTCACAAGGGATTCGCTGTGATCAACCGTAATTCCTCCATCATTCGCAAATAAAAGCCCAGATTTTGCAATGTTGCGAGGCGTAATCCGAGGGTTTCTCCGGTTTTAAACAAATGCCGAAGATACGCCCGAGAAAACGCTTGCGACGTCTCGGCGTTATTCCATACGTCGATCGGCGTTTCGTCTGACGTAAAGCGCTCGTTGGTAATTTGAATCTTTTCGTACAGCGCTTCTGCGATACGGAAATCAGCTGCGCCATCCTTTGCACGAGTAAATGCTTCGCGCACGGCATCGGCCGGATTCCCCTTCCAAACAAACAATGATCCATGTCGTGCGTTACGCGTCGGGAGTACACAATCAAACATATCAACACCAAACGACACGTACGCCACAATTTCTTCCGGCATACCGCCACCCATAAAATATCGTGGACGATCCGCAGGCATTTCTTTTGCAAGCGTCTTCACGATGCGAAATGCGTCTTCGCGAGATTCACCCACGGAGAGACCTCCGATTGCGTAACCATCAAATCCGATATCGGTAAGACCACGCAGTGATTGTGCGCGAAGATCATGATGCGTTCCGCCTTGCACGATGCCAAAAAGCAACGGTCGATTCACAGGATCAACAACGAGCTCATTGAATCGTTGTTTTGATCGCGCCGCCCAACGAAGTGATCGCTCCATCGCTTCAATATATCGATCACGCGTGGAATTCCCCGCCGCAACGTCATCAAATTGCATACGAATCGACGAGCCAATCGCATCTTGAATCTCCATCGATCGCTCAGCGGTAAGCCGGTACGCACCTCCGTCAATATGCGACTGAAACGTTACGCCGTCGTCATCCGTCTTGTTGAGCTTTGATAAACTAAACACTTGGTACCCGCCACTATCTGTCAGCAACGGACCGTCCCAATGCATAAACTGCCGGACGCCACCGAATTTCTTCAGCGCTTCCTCACCCGGACGCAAGAGCAAGTGGTACGTATTTCCTAAAATAATCGACGCACCAAGACCTGCAACTTCACTTGGCAACAACGTCTTTAATGCCCCAGCGGTTGCAATGGGCATGAATACCGGAGTCTCAACAACACCGTGCATGGTGCGCAGCGTTCCCCGCCGAGCAGCACCATGAACCGCATGAACACTAAACGGCGAGCTGACGGCTTCGTTCATACAAAAGAATTGATGTTGCGACACCGACGTTTAATGATTCGAGCGCTGCATGATGCGGAATGCCGACAGAAATTCCTGCGACAGGCAATGTGATCCCCTTCCCTTCGCTTCCTGCAATAATCACACACGGCTCTTTACGAATATCGCTGGGCAACACCGCGCCGTCACGAAGCTCAAGTCGATACACCGTCCGATGAAACGACGCAATCAGAGCACCCGCGTCTTCACGCGACACTGTCATCCATGGTGTGCGCAAAATTGCACTCGCTGAAGCACGCACCACTTTAGGATTCGTAACCTCCGCAGACTCCACAAGCAACACGCTTGCGCCAAATCCAAGTGCTGCACGCAAAATTGTCCCGACATTTCCCGGATCTTGAACGCCATCAAGCACCACAATTGTTTCAGATTCTTGAAACCGTTTCATGGTGACCTTTGGAATACGCGCAACCGCAGCCATTGCCTGCGGCGTTTCTGTTGAAACGTATTCCGCAAATCGTGCCGTGTCTTCTGGTGTAAACGTAAACTCAACAAGTCCGCCAGCATCACGAACAAACTTCTCGCCTTCAATCACAAACATTTCTGCTTCGCGTCTTCCGCGCTTTGTTGTGAGTTGTTGAAGTAATTTTTCTTGAATGGGTGTGAGCATAGTTTTTGGGAAGTGCGTAGGGAGTAGGGGGAATCGAACGGATCAACGGGTGCGCTGAGGGAGGCGAGCGTCAGTGACGAGGGTGCATGTTTCGCAACGAGCGCACAGTCGTCCAGCCACAGGTGAACGAAGTGAACCGTCGTGGCGTGACGATCGTTGCGGCGAGTGAAGAAACATGTACCCGAGTCACCAGCTCGCGAGGCGATGAAAAGCGTTATTTCGATTCAGCAAATGCTTGTTTTGCAATATCCCACAGCGACGAATCGCCATGAACCTTCTCGTAATACCACCACTCTGACCCCCAAAGCAATACGGTACGAATACCGGTCTGTCTTGCAAATGCGAGGTGATCGACGAAATCTTTTCCACGGAACGGAATCGCCATCGACGACGGATCTTGCGGATCGCCAGTAAACCACGGCTCCATTTGCAACTCAGAAATAACGACGTCTTTGACGAAGAGTTTTGCGATCATGCTGTGCACGCGGTAATAGAACGGACTATACGGAAACGCCACCGGGCCAAGCGAATCATTGTACGCAAACCGATACATACTCACACCAATCGTGTCTGCGAGACTTGAGAGATCAAGCCATGGCTCCTGTTCCCCGCTCACGGTTAATAGCACAGGACGCGTCGTATCAAGTCCGCGAACGAGCGCGACCTCGTGCTTGAGGCGCTCAAGCGACGGTACCGGACAATCGCCATATGGGAACAACGGCTCATTCTCAACTTGCCAACCCACAAGCGCCGCGTACTGCTTTGCGTGTTCAATAAGCGCCTGGTCATACCGATAGACCGCCGCATTCAGTACTGACTCATCTGACCGATCAATAAATGAAGGAATGTAACATTCAGGCCATCGCGGAACTTTCATGCCAATCGCAAGCGTCACCTGAACATCATGCGCCGCGGCAATTGCCATCAGTCGATCCAAGTGCGAAAAATTCCACTGTTCTTTTGCGACTTCAATGTCGTTCCAATACACCGGCAACCGCACCCGTTTCACACCCAAATCCGTCACCATCGCCGCAAAGGCATCTTCAGGATTAATGTCGAGATCTTGCGCGTAGCGCCATGAAAACGTTATCCCAAGCTCTTGAGCTCCCGGGCGAAACACCATAACAAATCCAATCATGGCCAGCGCACAACACGTCACAAACGCTACCGCAGCGAATGCTGCAGCCTCGCGATACCCCCGAACGCGATGCCTCCAAAATGATGTCATGGAATTAAATTTCTTCTTTTTTCTCGCGAACAAACGTGAGCCAACTCTCCACAAACTCAATCGCAACTTTTAATGGCGCTTCAATAATGAAGTCGAAGAAATAAATAAATACGTTAATCTTCGCGACGCGAATGGAGAGCCATGCACCAGCGCGAACAATCGGAAGCATGAGAATATCAAACGCTGTTCCCACAAAACCATTTCGTGCGTCTGACGCGACAATATCTTTTGCAGACGACCGAATACGAATGCCAAAGAATGTCACCAGCGACAGGAAGAAGAGGAACAGGCCAATCGACAGCGCATGGAAACCAAATCCATGAAGAATTGATCCGATCACGCCGTACACCACTACAAAAAGCAACGCATACAATCCCAAAAACACATTAAACCACGTTCCGCGCGTTTCACGCTTCACTCGCACCGTGAGCAACTGATGCTGTGCGCCAACAGCGATCGCACGAATGACCGACTGGTAATCTTCGCTATTCTTCTTTTCTGGAATCGAGACAGTTAATCCGATAAGCGCCAAAAAGAGCGGGTGGAACGTAATGTTTACCAGAAGCGGGTACCACGACGCGTCCTGAACAATGAAAAAGTCGTACGGGACTTCAAGAACGAGCGCGAGCAACATTTTGGTAATAAAAAGGAACAATACTGCTCGGACAACAGTTCGACGCAATCGAATACGAAAATCATCCGTTCGATGATGCAAGGCGTCTTTCACCGCGCCATCGAGTGCTGATGCATCAGTTAACAACGCCGACGGATCTTTTGCGTGCAAAAATGCGTCACGAAGCACGCGGAACATTCCTGCTTTTCGACGAAGGACGCGGGAAAGCCTGTCGGTAAGTGGATGATAAATTTCCGTCTCAATCGTATCGATAATGCGCACGATGTTTTTCGCAAGTTCATCAGAGAGCTCTGCAGATGCCTGCGTTCCAGCCCAGGTCGGGTAATACAACGTCAACAATCGGAAACGTAATGTCGCGGTATTACTCTTTAACAGCGTGCGATGAATAGCAATGTACAACCGTAAGTCTTTTGTTTCGTCGCTCAACCCAAATTTGCTGTCCCAGTCAATACGCGAACGCATTTCCTCGTACATGAAACTCGCGAGAGCTTCGTCGGACATTGGAGGAGCAAGTGTGTATTCAACTTCTGTCGCAACGACATCAAGAAGCCACGTATTCAAACGATCGCGATGCGTCTTCACTAACGCGACCGCTGCAAACAGCGGCTCATACTTTCCTAAAATCGTTGCAATAACCGTGCTCAACGACAACGGGACTGTTTTGTTCGGTAAATATTTCGCCCACACTAATTCCTTTAACAACTCACTCGCCATGCGCTCTGGCGTTTCCCCTCCCCCACGGTAGCGTCGAAGAATACGCTCAATCGCATTGCGACGAAGCAAGTGCTCTTCCTGGTAGTCGAGTGTATTTCGCACTTTTTCGTACAGTGACGCCGCGGTGGACGCTGGAACACTCACCTCAATGGTTTCTTCGCCATTTGCGGCAGAAACGACGCTTTCTCGGTGTTTTAAGCCTGCGGCAAGTTTTGCGAGTCGTTCGTACATAATCGTCTAGAAAAGATGGCGTTCAGCGGATTTGGATACAATGGCAAATGCCTCCTTGGCGGAGTCTACCACAGTAAAGATCCGTAAGTCTCCCGGATCAATTGCATCCTGTGTTCCGTACACGCTCGATTCAAGCCACGCCAACAATGGCGCCCAATGATCTTTTCCCACAAGAACAATAGGCATTTTTGATGATTTTCCGGTTTGCACAAGCGTGAGTAGCTCAAAAAGCTCGTCGAGCGTGCCGAAACCTCCAGGGAAAAATACATATGCCTGCGCAGCGGCAGCAAGCATAACCTTTCGCGTAAAAAAGTAATGAAAACCATGAGAAAGCGTCACGTACGGATTGAGTCGCTGTTCATGGGGCAGTTCAATATTCAGCCCAACCGATTGCGCGCCCTGTTCATATGCGCCCTTGTTTGCGGCTTCCATAATTCCCGGTCCGCCACCAGTCACCACAGTAAAACCATTCTGACCAAGCATGGTACCGAGTGCGTACGACTCCTTGTACCAGTGACTTGTTGGCGCGGCACGCGATGATCCAAATACCGAAACCTCACGTGTTGTCTTGGTGAGCAACTGAAATCCTTCGACAATCTCGGCCATAATCCGAAACACACGCCACGTAATTTCTGAGGCGTGCGGAACCATGCCGCTTTGTTCACAAAGGGCGCGCTCTTGGTCGTTCAACGGGAACCGACATTTGTCTCCCTGCGGCGCTTGGGGCGCCTTACGAAACAGTGTCATACGCACCGTCATTATACCTCATCGCAAAACGTATCGCGGATCAACAATGCACGCTCCAGACATCTGCTGCAAAATTTGCGCGCGATTGAATTCCGCGAATTCCGGCCAATCAGTCATGATGACGAGTGCATCGGCATTTCGGAGTGCGTCGATTGCGTTTTCGACGATTTTAACTTCCACGAACTCCGATGACAGTGATCGGACCAATGGGTCAAATGCAACACATTCTGCACGGTCGGCGAGACATTGACGGAGCAAACTCAACGCCGGGGCATCGCGAACGTCATCTGTTCCCGGCTTAAACGCAAGACCCCACACCGCGATACGTTTCCCCTCAATGCTCCCAAACGATTCGATAAGCCGGCGATACGGCAACGTCTGACGATCACCATTAATCGCGGTCGTTGCCTCAAGAATGCGCAACGGGACATTCACTAATTTTCCTAAATGCATGAGCGCACGGACGTCTTTTGGGAAACAACTTCCACCGTATCCTGGCCCAGGTTGTAAAAACTTCGCACCAATTCGATCGTCGAGCCCCATACCCTCCGCAACCGACCGCACATCGGCACCAATGACGTCACACAAATTCGCAATGTCGTTAATAAAACTAATCTTCGTCGCAAGAAAACTATTTGATGCGTACTTAATCATCTCGGCAGTAACGGTGTTTGTTGAAACGATCGGCGCGCCGGTTCCAGAGTAGAGGTCCAATAGGACCGAGAGAACCGATTCGTCGTCTGCTCCGATTACGACCCTCGACGGATTCAGCGCATCTTTTACCGCACAGCCTTCGCGCAAAAATTCCGGGTTCGCTGCAACACGCAATTTCCCTTCGACGAAATCCGAAATCAATCGGGATGTTCCCGGCGGAACCGTCGATTTCAAAACAAACACCGCGTTCGGCGCAACGTCTGCGCATGTTCGAGCTGACGATTGCACGAACGAAAGGTTCGCGGAACCATCAGGAGCGCTTGGTGTTCCCACGCAACAAAATACAATGTCGCATGTACAGGCCATGGCAAGATCTGTTGTAAACATTACCGGAATCGATGCCGCTCGAAACACGTCAGCCATCCCCTCTTCAAAAAACGGGAGCTCGCCAACCTCTAACTTCGCGATCTTTCGCTCATCAATATCAGCACACACCACCGAAAACCCTCGCGCCGCAAAACTCGCCGCCGTCGCAAGCCCAACGTATCCGGCGCCGAGAATTCCAATACGCATATTATTCAAATCTCCCTTCAGCGATACGGTTTCCTGATGGCTCTGCGTTCCCGTCGTTTGGTTCAAGCATAATCACGACCGTCGGATATTCAAGCGGATCCTTTAGTGTGAACGTCTCTGCCCAGCTTCCATCGGCACGAAGGTTTAACGCGCCAACACTTTTCACATCAGCGAGCCCGTCTTTTACGAGCCACACCTCGTACGACATGTCCGGCGACAGTGCTGCGAGGTTCGCGACAAGACTATACGACGGAACCTCGATTGAACCTGACCGAACCACCGTTCCCGCAGATGTTCCGTCAGCAATCTTGAGGACTGCGGTGCTATTGAAGGCAACCGCAGGCGCCGCAAATGAAACAGCCTCCGCCGCCTCCGCAGATGCTTCCTCTGCGAGCGCTTTCGCGTTACTCGAACGGAACCATAAAATCAGTTGATACACCACAAACGCCCCAACAACAGCCGCAAGCACAACCAAAACTCCTCCGCCAATGGTTGATCGACTCCCCCCGCGATGTCGGAAGCTCTGCTGTCTCATACGCTCTCGATAGCTTTCGCGATGGTTTCTGCAGGATTCATCTCAATAATTCGCGGAAGAATATTCTCAGCTGTTGGCTGCGCAACCATGCTTGCTAATGCCTGTGCCGCAGCGATCTTCATGACGCTCGTCAACTTGCTTGCGCGACGATTCAATAATCCGCGGAACAGACCAGGATAGACGAGGACGTTGTTAATTTGGTTTGGATAGTCACTGCGTCCGGTTGCAATCACTGCGGCACCCGCTGCC
Source organism: uncultured Gammaproteobacteria bacterium (assembly GCA_964425965.1). Lineage (GTDB taxonomy): Bacteria > Patescibacteriota > Patescibacteriia > UBA9934 > UBA9934 > CAIKHN01. Next base: position 8,493 of record CAYROW010000003.1, on the reverse strand, counting down.
TTTGCGTCATCATAGGCAATTTCAGGAACCGGGTTTGCCAGTGCAAAGATAATCGGATTTGGCGCCATGGTTTTCACCATCTCTTGGCTCACGAGGTTCGGCTTACTCACGCCAACGAACACGTCGGTGCCACGCATCGCCTCAGCAAGACCACCTTCAACTGCATTGGTGTTCGTTATTGACACGAGCGCAGCTTTTTCACCCGTCAAATCCGTTCGATGTGTTCCGATCACGCCTTTGGAATCGACAAGAATCACATTCGCAACGCCCGCGTCGATGAATAATCGGGTAATCGCAACTCCTGCAGCGCCCGCACCATTCACCACAACACTCAACGATTCAAGCGGACGGCGAACAACCTTTGCGGCGTTTATTAATCCCGCGAGCGCGACGATTGCCGTTGCGTGTTGGTCGTCGTGCATGACGGGAATGTCGAGCATCTCGCTTAACCGACGTTCAATCTCGAAACACGCAGGGGCTGCAATATCTTCCAAATGAATCCCGCCGAATGTTGGCGCAATCATGCGCACTGCTTCAATAATCTCGTCTGCGTTCTGACTTGCAAGAACAATAGGTACCGCGTCGATGTTTGCGTATTTTTTATAGAGGACCGCCTTCCCTTCCATCACCGGCAACCCAGCCATCGGGCCAATATTGCCAAGTCCAAGGACGGACGAACCATCAGAAACCACCGCAACCGCTCGTCCTTTCATCGTCATGTCATACGCTGCAAGCGGATCAGCAGCAATGGCCAAACACGGCGCTGCAACACCAGGCGTGTAGGCAATACTCAAGTCGTCCGCAGTCTCAAGTGGCATGACGCTCGTGATTGCCCACTTTCCTGCATGAGCCTTGTGAGCATCAAGCGAACGCTGCGCGTAATCGTGATTGGACATAGTGGAATGGAGCTTAATAATCTCCGAGAAACGATCCTGGTGCACTCTTTTTTACCATTTTCTCCCCCATGTCGTCGAGAACAATTGTGGGTTCTTCAAAGCCGTCATGATTCCGAGAACGTGAGGACGAAGCTGTAGCGTACGTCGACGGCATACTCCACGCTGGCATCGCCCGGCGCAAACGAACCGTTTCCGCCATGCCGTACGGAATTTCATCAAGAAACATCGACGGCTGACGAAGCTCGACTGATTCGTATCCGGTGGTCAGTGGATAGGTAAAATACAACTTCGATCGCGCTCGCGTTGCAGCAACGTAAAAAAGTCGACGCTCTTCCTCAATTTCACGCGTCTCCCCCATGCTTCTGTCGCTTGGAAACATTCCTTGCGCGCAATGCAACACGAACACCGCATCCCATTCTAATCCCTTCGCCTGATGAATGGTGGATAATATTAACGTATTTCTCTCGCCTTCATCGCGTTGCCCGGCATCAGCGTCATCGATGCGCCCGCTAAAATCACCTGCAAGGGTCATGGCATCTAAAAATGCACCAAGATCACGATACTGCTCAGCGAATATCGCGAGCTGATCCAAATCTTCAATGCGCTCACGAGCATTTGGATATTCTGCTTCCAAATACATGCGATACGATTCGTGATTCGCAAACGCGCGAACTGCTTCTGACGGCAATGGTGCCGCAAGCATCATGCGTAAAATAGATCGCGTTCCCGCAAAGCCCGACTGCGCTCGGGGAGAAAGCTTCATTGGCGCATCAAGGGCGTCGCGAGCAGAATCATATTGGCTCATCGTCTCCGCAATCTTCTGACTTGTCGTTATTCCAAGGCCTGGTTGAATTTGCAGCGCACGAGCCCACGCAACAAGATCATGGCCGTTTCGTAATAATCGAAGGTGCGCAACCGCGTCTTTAATATGCGCACGCTCAAAAAACTTCATACCACCACGGTATTCGTACGCAATTCCCCGCTTCATGAGCTCGAATTCAAGCGCCTGCGAATGAAACGCGGCGCGGAATAATACCGCGATACCTGATAGCGAAAACCCTTCATCGATCAAGGTCAAAATCTGCTCAACAACATATTGCGCTTCTTCGCGAGCGTCGTTTGCTGGAACAATATTTGGCTTTTCTCCAGTTGTTCGCGCGGACACCAATTCCTTGGAAAACTGCTCGCTGTTATTTGCAATAACCGCATTCGCGACTGCAAGAATCTCCGGCGTGGAACGGTAATTCATGACGAGCCGATATGACTGCGCATCAGGATATCGCTTCTGGAAGTCGAGGATGTTTCGAATCTCCGCAGCACGGAACGAGTAAATACTCTGTGCGTCGTCGCCGACCACTAAGAGGTTTCGATGACCCGACGAGAGAAGATCGACGATGTCGGATTGAATAATGTTTGTGTCTTGAAACTCGTCAACAAGCACGAACTGAAAACGTTGCGCAAGCTGCGTACGAACAGACTCATTCTCCTGAAGCAATTTCAAAAGCTCAAGGAGAAGATCATCGAAATCCATTGCCTTTGCCATGCGCTTTGCCGATGCGTATCGCTCAGCAACTGCCGTTACCTCGTGAATGATTCCTGCAAAATGCTCTGCACGATCGTTCAACACCGACTGCAATGATCGACGTGCGTTATTGGCATAGGACAACAGCCCGCGCAACACCCCAACGCTCGGAAAGCGTCTGCCCTTTGTGTCAATTTTCAGTTCCTTAATGCACATCTTCATTAAATCGTTCGCGTCTTCCTCGTCCAAAATAGAAAAATCACTACCGAATCCGGTATATGCGCCGTACATGCGCAACATTCTGTTTGCGATGGAATGAAATGTCCCTGACCACAATCCCGTCGGATACGCTCGTAATAATCCTTCAACGCGCGACAGCATTTCTTTTGCAGCTTTATTCGTGAATGTTAACAGCAACATGTTCTCCACCGGCGTTCCGTGTTCCAAAAGCCACGCCACACGATACGTAATGGTTCGCGTTTTTCCACTTCCAGCGCCCGCGAGCACCAACATCGGCCCACCGCCACTCGAAACCACCCGATATTGCTCCTCGTTCAACTCCGCCTGATAGTCAATATGCAAATGTGTGGCTGGCTGTTGTTGGGAGAGGAAAAAATCTTTCATAGCGAAGGAAGTGTAACGGAAAACGCATTAGGCGGGAATGTGAACTGATTCTTTGATGGGTTGTGACGGGAATCGGAGACTGATCGGCCGGGTCGGCCGTCCTCATTTTTGGAGGGCACATGTCGTTTTTTCGCCTTTTTAAACTTCGCAACACAATGCGATATGAATCGGAAATTTGGAAATAATCACTTGAAACTCGAAAATGCATCATCGTCAATTGTGCACAGCGCTATCGCACACCTTGCGCACCACCAAAACCGACCAGCGATTTCTTAATGCAAATGAGTTGCGTTAAGAAAACACCCCTTTTCAAATCGAACACCCCTACTCCCCGAATTTTTTCACCCCGCCTTCCCGTCCCAACCTTTTCCAAGAATCAGGTCAGTTTCAAATTCCCCCTAAAACGCGTCATGCTCGCCAATCCCCGTTCGGGATCGGCGAGCACGCGTGCGACTCACGCCGCCTTGGGGAGCGGCTGTGTTTTCCGTTCTCTTGCCCAGTTCTTCGCCTCCTTCTCGCTCCGAAACGCTTGCGCGATGAGCGTGTGGCCGGCGACTTCGATCGTGATGTACTTCCCAACGGGAACCGTACTCGATTGCGCGCGATCTGGGCCGCGCGACACCGGACGAGACCAGCTGATGTTCACTGCGTCCTCTTCCGGATGCGCGGCGATGCGTTTCACGTCGAACGCCCCAGGGCATTCATGACGAGGAGCGCGGACCACCTTGCGAATCCGTACGCTGACCGCGGGAATTTCGTGGTCACGCTCTTGCAGTACTCGAATCGACTTCACGGGAACGCAGGCAATGACGAGCCAGAACCACTCGTTACTGTTCTCCATGCATGCTCCAGGAACATTTCGAGGATACCGCATTTTTCTTACGGCTCGCCGACGTTTTCCACACTCATCTGCGTGTACACCTCGTACGCGGCGCACACAACGGCATCAGCGTAGCCCAACCGAAGCTGCACGCGCCGACTGATGGCTTTATGCGCCTGTCGCACAGCCTCACGCGTGTAGCCGAGCTGTTGCGCAACGCCTTCGAGCGTTGCTCCTTCTTTGAACATGAGCCGGTACGCTTCTTCCCACCACAGCGGGAAATCGCCACGAGCGCACCGCAACTTCACGTACGCGTCGACCTTTCGAATAATCGTTGGTGCAAGGAGAGACATCTGCTCCAGCTCGGCGCTATGCCCCGGAGAGAAGTCTTCGCTTCCAATGACATCGTGGAGCGTCTGCTTTGCCCCGTCATTCACTGGCGCTTCCAGAGAATTAACCCAGGAAATCGTCAACCGGTGCATGTGATCGGCGGCACCCTGATCGTGGTTGCTCACATCCGGATTTTGCTTCCGCTCCGGACGAGAAAGTACAATCTCGAGAAACATGCTCCGAATTTCGTGCTGCACTGGCAAGCGATTATTCGCTTTCGTGAACTTCGCAACCATTTTACGGCACTTTTGCAGGTCTTCCTCAACCCTGTGCGACAGCGCGAACGGTCGGTCGAACATTCGCTGCTGAATGGCACGCGTAAGTTGCTGGCGGATTGCCCGATCGGCGTACGTCGAGAACGTGACTCCACGGTCTGGATCAAACGCTTTCGCCGCCTTCACCAAACCGAGAAATCCTTCCTGCTGAAGATCCTCAAGGTTTGCATTCGGATACGCCGCCATCATCTTACGGGCAATTCGCATGCCCAGCCCGTAATTCCGCGCCGCGAATTCCGCGATCTCATTTGGCTTATCGCCATTCGCGCGAATCGCGCGGATTGCCGCGTTGCGCTCTTCCTCTGAGGAGTACCCCGGCAACGCTTGAATCAGAGAACGTCCCCGTCCCATGTCCCCTCCTGGACGACGGTTACCGTATCACAGGAAAACAGCGCATGAAATAGGGTTTCATTGACCAAAACCGGAATTTTCGCTAATCTCTGCGCGGACCTTCCGTCCTTCACCCCGGAGCTTCGCCATGAGCGAGCACATCGATGTCCGCCATTCCGTCCCCTGCATCCGTCCGCCAAGCCTCGCGTTCTCCGCCGTTCCCGCGAACGACACGGCATCGGCCATTGGCCGATGCGGACACCGAATCTACGCGAGGTATTCCCTCGTCGTCGGTGAAGGCGTCAAGGTGATCGACACCATGCGTATCGCGGAGCTCGGAAAGGACGCGTTCGGCGTCCGTCCGCTCGGGCCGCTCGGGCTCCTCACCGGCCTCAGCCCGCACCGGTGCGACTCGTGCCGGCGTCAGCGCGAATGGCGGCGGTCGATCGTGTGCCCCGTGTGCCGAAAGACCATCGTCAACGGCGATCTCGTCTCGGCGATCGACGTAGACAACTTGGTCGACGACATCGTCAAGCGCGACCTGCGTCCGTTCGTCGTCTTCACGAAGAACAAGAAGCAAATGGTGGTGTGCGAGCCCTGCGGGGTCTGCTACTTCAACGTGTCGCCCAACCTGAACACGCGTTGGGTGAGCGACGACATCCTCTCTCCGCCCGATCCGAGCGAACTGATCTGGAAGGACTGACTGAACGGCCCCGGAACTCCTCACGTGGAGATCCGGGGCCGTGACCTTTTT
>CAYROW010000003.1:0-2782 GCA_964425965.1 uncultured Gammaproteobacteria bacterium | reverse complement strand
CTGACTGAACGGCCCCGGAACTCCTCACGTGGAGATCCGGGGCCGTGACCTTTTTATGACGCAAACAATACTTCCTTTTCTTTCTTCGACAGTCGTTTAATATCAACCTCCGCCTTTCGCGCATCAGTCGCTGTTTTCATTTGCGCACTCCACACCAGTTTCACCGGCAACCGTGCCCGTGTGTACTTCGCCCCTTTCCCAGCGTTATGGATTGCGACGCGCTTCTCAACATCAATCGCGATCCCTGTATAGAGACCCCCATCGCTACACCGAAGCATGTAGACGGACCATAATGGCATATCATCGCAGGCGAACCTCGTGTTCCCGAATTTCTTTCCTCCGCTCCCGCCAATCCGGAATGGTCTGCGCGACAAGATCCCAAAATTTCTTCGAATGATTCATCTGCGCCAAGTGGCACAGCTCATGAACAATGATGTAATCCACCAAGTGCGGCGGCAACAACGCAATCTTATAATTGAAATTCAAATTCCCTCTCCGCGAACAACTCCCCCATCGCGTTTTCTGATTCCGGATCGCAATGCGTTTCCACGAGAGTCGATAGACGAGATTGAAATGCGCAATTCTCGATCGGATCAGTTCCAGCGCCCGATCTTTATCCTCGGCAACTTCCTTCTTCGTCCTCTTCGGCGCTACCGGTTTTGCATTCTTCTTCGCGATTTCAAGTTTCTCCAAAATCCATTCCCGCTTTTCCACAATCATTTTCTCAATCGTCCTCCTCCCAACAAGCACCGGCGCCGTCACCACCAATCGCCCATCCGCATGTACCGCAAACCGCAGCACCCGCGAGAAGCGCTTCCGACGGAGAGTGTAAGGGATGGATGTTTCGTTAGACAAAATCTGCAATGCGAATCTTTCGCTTTTCGATGAACCCGAATTCTTTCATATCAAGCTCAACAACCACGTCGTCGCCAACCACGGAAACATTGTAAATGGCAACATCCTCGCCATCATATTCATCCCACGCACACGACTTTAACCGACGCACCGCATTCGTGAGCGCCGTCACAGCATCCGCAGGCAATGACTCATACTTCGCCAACGCATCCTTTAAAAAATTCTCCCTCCGTTCCTCCGCCCGTTCATTCCGTTTCCGCTCCTCACGGGCCTCTGCAGACTCCGCAACCTGACCTTCCGGAAGTTCGATAGGCATAAAAAGATATTACTGTACTGATTCTACTCCCTTAATATACGCACAATACTCACAATCTGCCGCAGCCTTTGGCGCCTTGCTTGCACGCAAGCATTTCCGCATCTGCATAAGCACTCCCGGAATCCACGCGTCGTCGCCGGTGTATGGAAGAATTTTCACATCAAACTCAATGCGCCCATCAAACGCGGCCACATCTTGTTTGCCGTTGCAGTACACAAAATATCCCGTGTTCGAAACCGTAAAACCCATCCTCCGCAAAATCCACTGATAAATTTCCATCTGCCGCTTATAACTCTTTTGCCACTCCGCATCTAAATTCACCTCCGTACTCTTACTCGTCGCCTTATAGTCAACCACCATAATCTCCCCCTTCGAATTCACCCACAAATCATCCACGGCGCCGGTCACCAAAAAATTACTCGGCTCATCAACCACTTGGCAGCCCACAAAATTCTCCCTCCATTGATCAATCTCCTCATGCGCAAACGGAACCGCATCGAGTCCGTATTCCCTCATGAGCGGATGCGCCGTCCCCGCCGCCCGATGCACATCAAATTCTTTCTTCAGTAAAAGGTCGACGGTTTTGTTAATGTTAAACGGCGGACCAGAAGGTCGACCAACACCCAATCGCCGATCGATATAAAAACACCGTGGGCAATCGACAAAAAGCTCGATCTTGGAACGTGAGACCTTGTAGGGGGTTTTAGATTTGGGATCGTAAAGATTGCGAGTGCGTGGAGGCATAGATATTGATGGGTTCTTCCCCCATCTTACCGCCTCTGCTATCCTTTGAACACAATTCATATCACGAGCGTGGCGAGAGTTTTGGCTCTACGACCCACCGGCAACCCTTATTTTAAGAAGGTGCCAATTCCAACCCCGGAAGGGGAAAGATAATTGCAAATGTCTTTCTCTTTCATCGGGGAAAGATTTTTCTTTATGTCCATCAAAACCGCAGAGTGCGTAAGCCCAAAGCATCCAGACAAGATTTGCGACTTCATCGCCGATTCCCTACTCGACGCATATCTCGCGATTGATAAAAACAGCCGGACCGCCATTGAAGTGATGGGCGGCCATAAACTCATCACCATCAACGGCGAAGTGACGAGTCTTGGAAAGCCCAATCTTGAAAGCATCGTGAAATCAATCGTTGGCGACGACTACACCGTGCAAATCAACATCGTTGCGCAAAGCCCGGAAATTGCGCGTGGCGTTGATATTGGTGGCGCAGGTGATCAAGGAATCATGAAGGGCTACGCCACGGCAGAAACGAAATCGATGATGCCACTCGAGTACGAACTCGCACGGAATCTCTGCCAAGAAATCTATAAAGTCTATCCCTTCGACGGAAAAACCCAAGTAACGCTCATCGACGGAAAAGTTTCCGCAGTGGTGGCGAGTTTTCAACATGCCCCAACCGCAGCACTCACCACACTCGTACAATCCATCATCGAATCTGAAAACTATTACATCAATCCCGCCGGCGAATGGAACCAAGGCGGCTTCGACGCGGACACCGGTCTCTCCGGCCGCAAACTCATCGTCGACAACTACGGCCCCGAAATCCCCATCGGCGGCGGATCTTTTTCTGGAAAGGATTACACCAAAGTA
>CAYROW010000002.1:12999-39383 GCA_964425965.1 uncultured Gammaproteobacteria bacterium | reverse complement strand
GGTTTTTTTTATTCCTATGTTTGGGTGGTTCCTTTCGCGTCGCCCGCCGGACCGCCCGCCAAGACGAGCGACCGATGGACGCAGCAACACGACCCCGTCGTTAGCGTAGTCCATTGGGCAAGCGAGTATCGGGCTGTAGCGCAGTTGGTAGCGCGCTTCGTTCGGGACGAAGAGGCCGTGGGTTCGAATCCCGCCAGCCCGACCAAAAGATCACTCTTCATGAGTGATTTTTTGTTTACTGCCCGTCTGCTATCATCTCAGCATGGAATTCGCAAACACAACACATTATCAGGTCATCGTTCTTGGCGGTGGCGCGTCGGGGCTTATGGCTGCAGCAACAGCGGCGGCGCGTGGACGGAGTGTTTTTGTGCTAGAAAAAAATCCCGAATGCGGACGGAAACTTTCTATTACAGGCGGCGGACGATGCAATATTACGAATGCAGAATTTGATAAACACCTTTTTACCGATCACTACGGCGATGCGAAAAAATTCCTGCTGTCAGCGTTTTCAACATTTGGTCCGCGAGAAACATTTGAATATTTCACCTCTCGCGGCCTTCCCCTTGTCGTCGAAGATCGAAAGCGAGCATTCCCGATTACTCACTCGGCACCGGACGTTACCAAACTTCTCCTCGACGAATGCAAAAGATACGGCGTTCGGATCCAGACCTCCTCACCGGTAATAAAAATTGATTTCTTCGAGACTGAAATTCTTTCGGTTTCGACCCGCAACGCTACGTACACGGCAGATTCCTATATTTTTGCCACCGGCGGGTCGTCACATCCAGAAACAGGATCAACTGGAGATGGATTCCCGTGGCTCTCGAAACTCGGTCACACCGTCGTCACTCCAACGCCGTCGCTTGTTCCAATGGCTGTTCGCGAGCGATGGGTAACCGATCTTCAAGGGATAACGCTCAACGACGTGAAAATTTCTTTCACCGTCGATGGACGAAAAGCATTCCACAAAAAGGGGTCGATACTCTTTACCCACTTCGGCGTCTCTGGGCCAACGGTTCTGCACTCTGCAAAGGGCGTTGCCGATATCCTTCCCGAAGGCGAAGTTGTTGCGCATCTCGATCTCTTCCCCACGCTCGACGACGGCACGCTTAGCCGAAAGCTCATCGAACTCTTTGATGCGCATAAAAATACCATGGTGAAAAACGTGTTTGCAGGAATGCTCCTCACCGGAATCGTGAACCGGTCACTTGCTGTCGCAAACATTGCTCCAGACGCGCAAGTGAACAGCGTCACCAAAGAACAACGCATGCGACTGGTGAAAGCGCTAAAAGATCTTTCGTTCCCTATTGCTGGACTCCTCGGCATGGACAAAGCAATCATTGCCGACGGCGGAATTCCTCTGTCCGAGGTATCGATGCAAACCATGCAAAGCAAAGTTGTGAAAAACCTTTTCCTCACCGGCGATCTCTTTCACATTGTCCGCCCCTCTGGCGGCTACTCCCTTCAGCTCTGCTGGACCACAGGGTTTCTTGCGGGGAGTGCGGCGTAAATTCGGCGAATCCTTGCGGAAAATGCGAATCCGTGCTATTCTTTTATGGCTTTGATTCGCCCTCAGAGGCGAGTCTGTCAGTCCTCACGGACGTTGACCGGATTTCTGTCGGCACTCCCGAACGAGAAATCAAGCACTCTATTCAAGAGACCGGCTGATTTCATCGTTACCGATTGAAAACGTCTCCCGTTCTCGCTGACAATATTTCATGTCCGATACAAACACTGCCGTGCAAAACGGCTTTGCAGGACTTGGCATTGCGCCAACACTGCTCGACATTCTCACGAAACACGGGTTCTCAACCCCAACACCAATTCAGCATCAGTCCATTCCGGTCGCAATCACCGGAAGCGATGTCATTGGTATTGCGCAAACCGGTACCGGAAAAACCCTCGCGTTCGGTATCCCAATGATCCAACGCCTCGCCCAATTTAAGGGTCGCGGATTAGTGATTTTGCCAACACGCGAACTCGCACTCCAAGTAGACGAAAACCTGAAAAAGATCGGCGCAGGAATTGGAATGAAAACCGCGGTTCTTATTGGTGGCGCTTCAATGCATTTGCAAAAGAAAGCGTTACAGATGAAGCCACACGTCATTATTGCAACTCCAGGACGCCTCATCGATCACCTTGAACAAAAAACCATTCGCCTAGATGACGCGAAGGTTCTCGTCCTCGACGAAGCCGACCGCATGCTCGACATGGGTTTTGCGCCACAGATTGCGAAAATTCTCGCAACCGTACCAAAGGACCGCCAAACGCTCCTGTTCTCCGCAACCATGCCACTGGAAATTGTTCGCATTGCCAACACCGCAATGCGCACACCAGTTCGCGTGGAAGTCGCCCCACAAGGCACACTCGCCGAACGCGTGGAGCAGGAATTGATTTTCGTACCAAAGCACGACAAAGAGCGTTTGCTCGAGTTATTGCTTAAGGAACAGGAAGGAACTGTTCTCGTATTCTCCCGCACCAAGCACGGTGCAAAAAAGATCGCTCGCGCCGTGCATGCCATGGGCTACACTGCAGACGAGCTGCACTCCAACCGATCGCTCGCGCAACGTAAGGCCGCACTCGAAGGATTCAAAACCGGAAAGTATCGCGTCCTTGTGGCAACCGACATCGCGGCTCGCGGAATCGACGTGAAAGGCATCGCTCTCGTCATTAACTATGACTTGCCTGACAATCCAGACGACTACGTTCACCGCATTGGACGAACCGGTCGCGCAGGAATGGCCGGTAAGGCGATTTCATTCGCAACGCCAGATCAGCGTGGCGATGTGAAGGGTATTGAACGCGTTATTCGCGGAATGATCCCACTCAAGCCTGTCCCAAAGAACCTTCCAGCCTACCGCAACCTTCCGCCAGTTGAACGCGATAATAATGCTCATGCTCGCGGAAGCCGCGGCGCAAAAAACTACAGCGGATCGGCATACCCTGGTGAAAAGCGCTACGTTGTAAAAGAAAAGCAGTATCACGCTCGCGATGCAAAGCCGGTTCCACATGGTCAGCATCGCGCAAAGCGATACGACACCGCGCAATCTGCACCGAAAGCGCCGATCGTTACACCTTCAGCGCCAACGCCACGTCCATACGTTGCTCCAGCGCAAAATCAATTCGCCCCAAGTCCACGAAAGTTCCGTAAGTAAACAAAAACGCCACGTCGGTCGCGACCGACGTGGCGTTTTTGTTTTCCTTATTTTGCCTTCGCGATTGCGTCATCGATCATTTTCTTCATGCTTGCGTATGGAACCGCACCGGAAACCAATGTGCCATTAATGTACGTCGCAGGAGTTCCGTTCACGCCAGCTGTTCGACCAGACGCTGCATCGGCATCAACATCGCTCTGGTACTTTGCGGTACTTACGCAGTCGTTGAATTTCTTCATGTCGAGCTTTAACGCGGTTGCGGTCTTGTTTACGAACGCGGTTGCGGTCGCTGCATCTGTTTGCAAGTTTTCCGACTGACCATCAAACATCGCATCAGCAAACTCCCAGAACTTTCCCTGCTCGCTCGCGCACTCACTTGCTAATGCCGTTGGCTCAGCATTTGGGTGGAACGAAAGTGGGAAATGACGGTACACCCACGCAACTTGGTCACCGTAATCACTCATGACTTGTTGCATGGTTGGATCATGCTTCCCACAGTACGGACACTGAAAGTCTGAATATTCCACCATGACCACCTTTGCCTTCTTGATATCGCCACGAATGTGATCTTTGTCGGTTACGGGATCAAGCTTCCCTGTCGCTGCTGGCGCTGCCGCAGCCGCCGCTGCTGCCGCAGTTGGGGCCGTCTCTGTGTCCGCTGCAGCAAGAGCGGTCCCACTCGAAATCAGTGAGAAATTGTTCATGAGAAGAATAATAACCATGCCGCACACCAATCCGAACGTGAACATTGTTCGTGGATTGCCATCAAGGAATCCTGGCGTCGTTGACTGAATTGGCGTCGACCCTGGCATTTCATTCATTTCATCAGACATACGTGTATTTTACAGTTCGACTGAAGTTTATCAGCTCTCGTCCTTCTTTGCGCCTCTTTTTATCCACATTATGAAGAATATCCCGATTCCAAAAAGAACGATCGAAAAGTACTGTCCAGGCGTGAATCCGAAATACCGAATATCAACCACTCGAAGAAAATCCATTCCGAATCGCGTCGCGCCGTACCATATTGAAAATACTGCGAGATACATTCCAATCGGACGCTGCCTCCTCGAGAGCCAGAGAAAAAGCATTGCAAGGACAAACGCATTGATCGATTCGTACAATCCAAGATCGTGACGAATGACGCCGTCAGGATATTGCACGCCAAGCAGAAAGTGCGTTGCAGTACCAGGATGATCATGAATAAGAAAACATCCGATGCGCCCAATCCACATTCCGAATGGCATGCCGAACGCAACAATGTCGGCATAACGGAGCAGATCGACTTTTCGATAACGGAGATAGAAAATTCCCGTGATCGAGGCAAGAATGAATCCACCATAAATCGACAATCCACCTTTCCAGATTTCGAAGATTTCGGCGAGGTGTGCGCCGTAATAACCAGGATCGTAAAATAGAACGTGGCCCAATCTTCCACCAACCATCCCTGCAATCGCCACCCACGTCAGCATGTCCCAAATAATCGATGCGTCATCCCCGCGTTGTTTTGCAAGTCGTGCCGCAATGAAGGCGCCAAAAAGAAAACCAAGCGCAACGAGCAACCCCCAAGCATGGAGCGTGAGGGGACCAATAGAAAACGTGGTAAGGGCAAGGTACGGAATCATAGTGCCCCGAGCGTCACCAGTGCCCGCTTAAACTCCGCAAGCGCTTTTTCTGCTTGAGCAATCTTCAGTTCCGATCCCGCTTCGTGCACCAACGTATTGCGAAGCGATCGTGCCCAAAATGTTTGTTGAAGGTTGTGATATTTTCTGCTCGCAAACTTCAGTCGTTCTCCTGTTGTTGTTCCTGGAAATGCTTTTGCCTTCAGCGCCAAGTCGAGCACCGCATCAGCCTGGATAATCGCTAATCGCAAGCTCATCACGTCGCCACGACTTGCTAAATCCTCAACCGCCCTCCAATGCTTTGCGACGTTGCTTCGCTCACTTCCGAATCGCCACCGTCGCATGGCGCGCCGAATCCACACGGCGGCGATGACGAGGAATACAAAACCGACGGCGACGATGACCACGTACGGAAGTACGGCTGATGCCATCGATGCAACGTCGGTTTTCATACTTATAATGCGTTATGCAATGTCTCAAACGCTGCGGCGACCTGCAAGACCTTGTTGTCGTCAAAGTTCTTCCCAAGAACCTGCAACCCCACCGGAAGCCCGTGCGCCGTGCCGCATGGAACGGAAATTCCTGGGATACCAATGATGTTTGCCGCAACGGTAAAAATATCAGCAAGATACATCGCTACAGGATCGTCCATCTTCGCACCAATATCCCATGCAACAACCGGAGACGTCGGACTAACAATAACATCAACCTGCGCAAAAGCTTGATCAAATTCTGTCTTTAATGCAGCGCGGACCGCGATAGCTTTCTTGTAGTACGCATCGTAGTAGCCGGCAGACAAAATAAATGTCCCGAGCATAATGCGGCGCTTAACCTCTGCACCGAATCCGGCACCGCGTGCCGATCGATAACTTTCTTCGATCGTCCCTGCGCCACGATTCCCGTAACGAATACCGTCGAATCGCGACAAGTTACTGCTCGCTTCTGCTGGCTGAATAATGTAGTACGCCGCAAGCGCCGACGGGGAAAGCGGCAAAGAAATATCGACGATCTCTGCCCCGGCATCTCGTAACTTCTCGATGCTTGATCGAACACACATGGAGACATCTTCATCCATGCCGTTAATGAAATATTCTTTCGGAACACCAATGCGAACACCCTGAAGACTCAATGAAACGTCTGTCGATGTCACCGCGTCCAATACAACCGATGTCGCGTCATGCGGATCTTTCCCCTCGATCACCGACAAAACAATCGCCGCGTCTTCAACCGTTGTTGCAAATGGACCAATCTGATCCAAGCTCGACGCGAGCGCAACAATTCCGTAGCGCGAAACGCGTCCGTACGTTGGCTTCATGCCGACAATTCCACAAAGTGACGCTGGCTGACGAATCGATCCGCCGGTATCTGATCCGAGCGATGCCGGAACCATTCCTGCGGCAACCGCGGCAGCAGATCCTCCCGACGATCCACCCGGCACTTTTGTGAGGTCTCGAGGATTCTTTGTTTTTTGAAATGCCGATGTTTCCGTGGACGATCCCATGGCAAACTCATCCATGTTTGTTCGACCGATAATGATTGCGCCTGCAGCCTGCAGTCGCGCAATAACCGTTGCTGTGTATGCGGCGCGATAATTGGCAAGCATTTTCGATCCCGCGCTCGCTATATGGCCAACAAAAAGCATGTTGTCCTTAATCGCAATCGGTACGCCAGCCAGCGGAAGGTTTGTTTCTCCGGCCGCATGACGCGCGTCGACTTCGTTCGCTGCTTTGCGCGCGTCGTCGATGAATACTTCGAGGAATGCACCGATCTCACCATCTTTCTCCTCAATCCGGCGAATCGCTTCCTCGACAATCGATACCGCGGTTACCGACCCCGCGTTCACAGAATCTCGAATCGCTTTTACCGTCCAATTCGTGGTCATAGATTATTCAGCAAAAACTCCAGGGACTTCCATCGCACCGCCAACCTGTTTTGGAAACGCCGCGACAACCGCATCGCGCTCTTCACGAGTGGACGTAACGACGTCTTCACGCAACACGTTCACTGCATCAGTAAGATACGCTTTCGCATCAACCCCTGACGTGTCGGCTTCTTGCAGTTTACTCACGTAGTCCAAAATACCAGGCAACTGACGCGTGAGCATCGTCGTTTCGTCGTCGGTAAGCTGTAATTTGGCTAATGTTGCAAGCCGATGAATGTCGATATCCATAGATTATGCAATCATACGAAGAAACTCCTCCTCAGACAAGACAGGTACGCCAAGCTTTTGCGCGTCAGTAAGCTTTGATCCTGGCGCCTCACCAGCCACGACGAACGTTGTTTTCTTGCTCACACTTCCTGATACTGCGCCGCCGAGCAAACGAATCTTCTCTTTTGCTTCGTCGCGGCCAAGCGATTCCATGGTTCCCGTTAACACAAACGTCTTTCCCTCAAGTACGCGTTTCACCGCTTTTGCTTTTGCGATTTCGACCCCGACATTTCGATACGCTGCAATAATTTCTTTTCCGTAATCCGTCTGGAAGAAATCGACGATGCTCTGCGCGACGGTTTCGCCGACATCGGGGACATCGGTTAAATCGGAAATCGATGCTGCCGCAAGCGCGTCGATGGAACCGAATGCAAGGGAGAGCGCGAACGCAGTCTCTTCGCCAACATGACGAATACCAAGCGCAACAATAAACTGATCGAGATCGATTCTTTTACGGCGTGCAATCTCGTCGACAAGCTTCTTCGCCGAGATGTCGCCGAAGCCCTCGAGCTCCTTGAGGTCGTCGATCGTGAGTGCAAACAAGTCCGGTGGAATACGAATGATATGTGCGTTGAAAAGTTTCTCAATCACCTTGTCGCCAAGCCCGTCGATAGCAAACGCACGAGCAGCATGAAGCAAGTGCTCACGCTCTTGAGCGAAGCATTGTGGATTTGAACACACAAGCGCAACCTCGCCAGCACGACGAATCACGTCGGCGCCACACATCGGACAATGTATTGGCAACACGATCGCTTTTTCTTTTCCGGTACGGAGCTGATCAAGAACTTTGGTAATCTTCGGAATAATGTCGCCAGCTTTTGTTAAAATCACGGTGTCGCCAATCTTGAGCCCAAGTCTTTCGATCTCGTCAGCATTATGCAACGTTGCATGCGTGACGGTTGTACCAGCGATGAATGTCGCATCCACCGTCGCAACCGGTGTAAGCGCACCCGTTCGCCCCACAAACCAATCGACGGACAATACTTTCGTCGTGGATTCTTCTGGCGGGAACTTCCACGCAGCGATTCCGCGCGGAGTTTTACCGACCACGCCAAGTCGAGCAAACGTTCGATTGTCGTTCACGCGAATAACAACCCCATCGATCCAGAAATCAAGCTTCTCTCGACGCTTCCCGAGTGATTCGAAGAATGCGCGAACATCGCCGACCGTTTTGCAATACTCGCCCGGCGGCGTAACGAATCCGAGTTTCTGCAACGCGTCAATTCCCTCTTCCTGCGTTTCGATATCGATTCCCTCCTGCAAGCGCCATGCAAAAAATGCGAGCGGACGGCTTGCGGCAATTGCCGGATCGAGTTGGCGGATACTCCCCGCAGCAACATTTCGCGGGTTTGCGAATTCTTCAAGTCCTTTTTTCTTTTGCTCGCGATTCAGCTTCTCGAATCCAAACTTTGACATGTAGACTTCTCCGCGAACTTCGATGCGTCCGGAATGCGAGCCGCGAAGCTTGAGCGGAACAGTTTCGATCGTACGAATGTTGTGCGTGACATCTTCGCCAACAGCGCCGTCGCCGCGGGTTGCTGCAGAAACGAGCACACCGTCTTCGTACACCAAACTCATTGCGAGGCCGTCGACCTTCACCATGGCGTAATAATCGATTTCGTCGTGTCCACCAACTTTCTTAATGCGGTTCTCCCATTCGCGAAGCTCATCGAACGAAAAGACATCTTCGATCGATAACATCGGAGACTTATGCGTGATCTTTGAAAACTTCTCGAGCGCTGTTCCTGCGACACGCTGCGTTGGAGAATCTGACGTAATGAGATCGGGATATTCGTCCTCCAACATTTTCAACTCATGTTTTAACGCGTCCAAAGCAGCCTCGGAAATCTCCAGGGAATCAAGGACGTGATATTGATAGCGATATTCATTAATCGCGTCTCGCAATTTGGCGATTCGCGCCTTTGCCTCGAGCTTGGTCATACGGAGGAATGGTAGCAGAAAAATGGGGGAAACTGAATCTGAAACCCTCCCCCTTTCCAAGGGGGAGAAGGAGGGGGTTGGAGCCGTGGGAATCTGACCTGATTCTTGGAAGGGTTGTGACGGGAAACAGAGACTGACCAGCCGGGTCGGCTGTCCTCATTTTTGGAGGCACATGTCGTTTTTTCGACATTTAAAAATTCGCATTGCGTTGCGATCTGAACCGAAAATCGACGAATCGTGATTTCGAACTCGAAAATGCACCATCGACGATCGCACGCCACACTATCGGCCACCTCGCGAATCACCAAAACCGACCAGCGATTCCTTAATGCAAATGAGTTGCGTTAACAAAACCCCCTGTTTCAAATCGAGCACCCATACTCTCGACGATAATTCCGTGCTTCCATTTAGAACCACCCCCTCCCAACCCTTTCAAAGAATCAGGCTCAGAAACCCCTACCCGAGCAATCCAAAGTACCAAGACACCACAGAATTTCCAAAGAAAAGCGCGATGAATGTCCCAATCACCATGAACGTCCCAAACGGAACGTGACTACGAAGATCGCGGCGCTTGAAGAAGATGAGATAGATGCCGAGCAACGCGCCAATGGCGTATGCGGTAAGAAGCGCAAAGATTCCGAGCTCTGGACCGAGCAAGAAACCCATTACCATCGCCAAGCGAATATCTCCTCCACCAACCCATGTTCCGCGAGATGCGATGTACTGCACCGCAAAAAACGCGCCAAGAAGGAATCCACCAAAGAGCATGGTTAGCGAATCAACGCCCATCACTGCATTCAGCGAGAGCACAATAATCATTGCCGGCACCGACAACCTGTCTGGAATAATGCTCGCCCGGTAGTCGAACATGAAAATCGGCAACAACAACATCGTTAACAATCCGTTACGAACAAATAGTCCGATCGCATCTGATGCGTCGCGAGCAAATAAAGGGACGTTCGAGTCTTGCGAAACAATTTGGTACGCAAATCCCATAAACAGCACCGCCATCGCAATTTCGAGCGCTGGATACTGCCACGGAATAATCGACTTACACATTCGGCAACGGCCCTGCAACACCAGATAGCTCACCAACGGAACATGATCTTTTGCATGCATTGGTCGAGCGCATGTCACACACTTGCGTCGTCCTGCGGTAAATTTTAATCCGTCAGGCGTTCGCAATAAGAATATGTTTACGAAAGCACCACACACCAAGCCAAGCACTCCCGCAACAACGATCGTGAGAAAAAATGACATAGGTTTATAGTGATGCGCACGCACCGGCAGTGAATCCGTCTTCGCTCACGCAATCGAGTCCCTTTGCTACGCCAAGTAAGGAGTTCCCGCTTTCAAGTTCAAACTGAATACGATACGAGTCCGCGGTTCCGCTATAGCAATACACATCCGTAGCACCGCCACATGCAACCAATTCACGAAGTCCGGCTGACGGTGGAACGGTCACAACGGAAAGATACGGCGTTGGACCGCTTGCGGAGCATGGCGCCGCAAAGCCCTCCGTCGAAAGACATGCGGTAAGCGCCTGGCCAAGCGGTATCGCATCAGCAGCAACTGGATACGAACTATGATTTTGGAAATACATCTCAAGCGCCATTTGCAGCTCACGAACATTCGCAAGACGAGTGACATCGCGTGTATGACTGCGCGCGGACAGCACCGCGTACCCAGACACCAAGCCAATCACGCCAATAATCGCACCCATGATAAGAAGTTCTGCGGTTCGTGTCATAGAATGATCATGTTATGAAGCCGCTCCGCGATATCACGCGGTGTGCTGTGTGGTGTAAGAATAATATCATCTGTTCCGGCATGATGAAGTGCAGCGACAAAGGCGCTTGATGCACGCGCAGCAAACACGACAATACGCAGCGCTTTTGTTGTTGGTTGTTTTCGGAGCTTTCGAATGGACGCGACGACATCATCTTCACCGCCGGCACTCCCGACATCAATAACAAGAAGCGATGCATGCAGCCGAAGCGCCTGGCGCTCAAATTCAGCAATCTCCGGCACAAGAACCACTTTTGCAAAGCGTTCAAGGTGTCGTTCATACACGATGCCGAGTGCAGCGTGCGTCGTCACCAACACAATCGTTGGTCGTGTGCCTGTCATATCGCTATTTCTCCTTTTCCGGAACAACGCGCATTGCCAAGCCGATCGCAACAGCAAATCGACTCCCTACTTCATCAAGAACGCCTCGGGATTCCGGCGGCGTTGCAATGCGCGCCCATGGATCACCAACGTACACATTCATATTTAACGTGTTCGTCATTGCAGCATCAATTCCCGCAAGCGACGCCGATCCACCAGTCACAATAACTTTATCGACGAGCTTTGGTGCTTGCGCGCTCTCCTGAAGATTCATATCGAGTGCGTATTTCACCTCGTGTAACAAAGGCTTAATTGCAGAAAGCATTACTGGAGGCATTGCTGCGCCAGGAGCAAGGACGAGATCTTTTTTTGTCGCTTCAGCTTCTGGGAGGCCAAGACTCATCGCACTCGACAACGCCTGTGTTACCGCACCACCGCCAGATTTGATACCACGAGTCAGGTAAGGAACACCGCGCTCAGCAATAAGAATATTCGTGCGCTCTCCGCCAATATCGACAATCATTGTTTTTGCGTTATCTTTTCCAATCAACGAACGCATTAACGCAAAGACCTCCGTTTCCAACGAAATTAATTCGACTTTCGCAAGCGCGAACACTGCGAGATATTTTTCAACAAGCGATTTTGGCGCCGCAGTCACCTGCACGCGAACCGTCTTCGGCCCAGTCTCCCCCTCTTTTGGCACAAAGTCTTTATCGATGATATGCGAATCAATAATCATCTCCGCAACAGGCAACGGCAACAACTTCCCCGCCTGCGCTTCAACAACAGGACGAATATCCTCCTTCAGAGACTTCGGTGCGGGAATACTTATGATGGCATGAAAGACGCTTTGCGCGGGGAGCGATGCGACAGCCTTTGTCGCTTTCATACCGCTCTCTTTTATGATGCTTCGTAACACTTGCGCGAGCGTTTTTGGTTCGTCAATCGAAATTGGTGACGTATCATTGCCAAATGGCACGTCAGCGTAGCCGTATGTCACCAGTCGGACGCGTCCGGCGTCAGGCGCGAGCTCGACCACTTTTACCCCAGTCGTCCCAATATCAACGCCAAGCAACGCCTGCGAAACCTCCTCTTTTTTTGCTCCAAACATATACGGAAAGTATAGCACGGACGGCATTCTCTCTCGGTATCAGCGCATTTTCACTTCGTCCAGCGTTTGGTTTACCAACGCATCTGCTGCGACGTTTTGCTCGCGAAACACATGGGAGAATGTGATTTTCTTAAACTTTGTGCGGAGATTATGGACTTCCAAAAATCGTTTTGCGATTTCTGGATTCTTCACACGATAGATTCCGTTAATTTGTTTGACAGCGAGCTCAGAATCAAGTCGAACGTCAACCTCCTCATACCCAAGATCGAGCGCTTTTTGTAAGCCAATAATAATACCGGTGTATTCCGCCTGATTGTTCGTATCAATACCGATATACTTCGCCGCATCTGCAACGCGCTCCCCCTCTTCGCCGCTTGCTGACAACGCGAATAATACCGCTGCCCCAGCAGCTGGACCTGGATTCCCTCGGCTTCCTCCGTCTGCGTACATTCGTACTTTTTTCATAATCGGATATCTACGATTCTGCATTGTACATCTTTTCGCCCGTTCCATTCGTTAATACATGGTTCGTACGCAATGTCGACCTGTTTTCCACGAACGAGTTTCTCTGCTTTATCACCCATTCCAAAACCAACCATCTTACTCACTTTTCCAGCGTCATCGAGCACTGTTAACCGAAGGTGCGCGCCCGTTGACCCCATGGTTTCCGCAATCATCACGGTTAATTTATGCGCAGCAAACACTGGCGGTCGATTTCCTTCGCCAAACGGCGCGCAGGCGTTCAGTTCATCAATAATTTCAATGGTAAATGTCGACGGTGCCACAATCGCATCAATCGGGAGTGTCACCAACGGTCCGCTTGCCCCGAACTTCGATCGAGCAAATATATTCATCTGCGTTCGGAACTCGTGGACGTCGTCCATCGATCGCACCGAAAGGCCGCACGCTTGAGGATGCCCGCCTTTCTTAAGGAAAATATCGCCACATGCGTTCATCGCCTCCACAAGATGAAGTCCACCGGCCGTGCGGCCACTTCCGACGTAATGATCACCGACTTTCGTCAGCGCAAATGCCGGCAATGCAAAATCGTTGACGAGGCGGCCTGCAATAAGTCCGACGATTCCTGGCAACCATGAATCACTCGCCACAACCAACACATGGCACTCTTCGTTGATCATCGTTTTCGCGATCTGCTCTGCTTCTTTGTATGAATCTTTAAAAATCGACTGACGCTCTTTGTTTAGCGCTTCAAGCTTTGTTGCAGCAACCTCGGCAGCCTCAGCGGTTTGCGCAGTCAATGTATCAAAGGCTAATTTCGCGCTCGACAATCGCCCTGCGGCATTCAGTCGAGGTCCGATACGAAATCCAATCGCGGTTGTATCGATAGTACCAAGATCGGTTCCAGACATCGCGAGCATTGCACGAAGTCCAGGACGACGTGTTTTATTCAGCACCTGCAACCCAAATGTTTCAAGCACACGATTCTCGCCGAGAATCGGCATAACGTCTGTCACTGTCGCAACGGCAACGAGGTCAAGAAACCATTTTTCATACCCTTCAGGAATATCCGCACCGCGCTTCCGAGCTTCATGAATTAATGCGGATGCAAATTTAAATGCAACGCCAGTTCCGCAGAGCGTTTTATTCGGATACGTCTCCCCTGGCGCCAACGGATGCAACACCATTGCATGACTTGGGAAATGCGTGCCCATTTGATGATGATCGCATACGACGACATCTATTCCAGCCTCAAATGCGCGATCAAGTTCGAGTCCGTTCGCAATTCCACAATCAACGGTGACGAGAAGTTTTTTCTTTTCCGTAATGAAGCGTTCGATGGTATGCATTGCAACGCCGTATCCGTCCTTTTCACGATCCGGAAGAAAAACCTCGACATTGAAAGCAAGCCTCATCTTCTCGGTAATGTACCGCAATGCCTCAAACAACAACGCCGATCCCGAAACGCCGTCCGCGTCATAATCACCATGAATAACTACTGCGTCGCCTCGCTCGAGCGTGTCGAACATGACAGCGACAGCGCTATGCATTTTCGTAAAATCAAACGGCGAGTACGCATCGCGTTCCCAGTTTGGCGCCAAAAATCGTTCACGGTGCTCTATTGCAACGCCTCGATTCACTAAAAGCTGCGAAACGAGGTCATCCTCGCTCCGCGGCGCAATGTTCCATGCAATCGTTGCCACACTAGTATCCTAATTGACTCATCGATGCCAGCATCGAAATAAGCACCAACAGTGCAACAATCGCCCAAAATCTTCTTGCGTGTTTTGTATGGAATTTCATGGCCACAGCGTAACAATGATCGCGAATTCCGTCATTAACCGGTGGGGATGAACGTGATATTGAAACAATCCATAAAAGTCGATAGAGTTTCTCCGCTACAGGAGATAACCGTGAGCGACACTCATCAAACGGTTCGGTATACCGCGGTCTGCGACTGCGACGGCTCTGATTCCGAAACGATCGTTGTCTGCATCGAAGGACAACATGACCTCACCGCCGAAGGCTTCAGGGTTCTCGATCATGATCTTCACGTCTTCCGAATGATCGACGGGAAGGCTCAGCATCTCGAAAACCAATCCGTCGCCCAGGAGTATATCGACCTTGTCCGGTCGTACTTCTACATGACCGAGAGCGAAATCGTCACCTCGGAGGCTCAGCCGACCACGGAGGATGACCCAAGCGGAAACACGATATGGCGACTTGATGTACCGGGATACGGCATCATCGTCATCGATCCCTGTGGCGTCGTGGAGCACGATGAAGACCTGTACCAAATCTCCGTGGCGCACCCAGGGGATGGAGTGTACCTCGTCGTCCTCCTTGAGATCATCGACACCGACCCCCTCACGTTCCGCGATGTAGACGTCGAGGACTCCGATCTTCGCGACGGCGTCATTGATGCCTACCTTGTAGGAATCGGAGCAATCGAAGAAGCTCAAGACGAAGACGATCCCCCAGGCACGAACGAAGAATTGGACAATTGACGACAAACGAAACGGCGACCTCCCTCTTGGGCGGTCGCCGTTGCGCGTTCTTTAGCGCTTAAGCACTTTCATGTATGCCTCGCTCGGAATTTCGACAGAGCCGACGCCCATCGCGAGCATTTTCTTTTTTCCTTTCTTTTGTTTCTCGAGAAGCTTCAGTTTTCGTGTTGCGTCTCCTCCGTATAATCCTGCAGTCACATCTTTTCGCATTGCAGAAATGCGTTCACCAGCAACAACTTTTCCGCCAATCATCGCTTGCAGTTTAATAACGAACTGCTGACGAGGAATGCTGTCTTTCAAAATTTCGAGCACACGTCGGCCAACACGCTCCGCTTCATTGCGATACACAATCATCGCAAATGCATCGACCGCGTCGTCAGCAACAGCAATATCGAGTCGGCATACATCAGCCTCACGATACGCGAACACGTCATAGCTCATCGACGCGTAGCCGCTTGATGCGCCCTTCAGCTTGTCATTGAAGTCGACGATAATCGCGGACAGTGGAAGTTCGTAGTGAATGAGCGCACGACCTTCAGAGAGATAGTCCGTGTTGATGTAAATGCCGCGGCGATCTTGTGCAAGCGACATAACGTTCCCAATAGCATCGACCGGAGTAATAATATCGACCTTCGCCCAAGGCTCTTCGATGCGGTCAATAAAACTTGGATCAGGAAGGTCGAGTGCGCTCTTCACAATTTCAAACGCTCCGTCCTTCGCATTTGCTCGATAGACGTGATACGCCACGCTTGGAAGTGTGACGACGAGATCGATAGTGAACTCGCGGCTGAGGCGCTCCTTGAGAATTTCAAGGTGGAGCATTCCCAAGAAACCGCAACGGAATCCGTACCCAAGCGCCGGCGAATGCTCAGGCTCGAACACGAGCGCGGCATCATTCAATTTTAATCGATCCATTGCATCACGAAGCGCGCCATATTCGTCGCCTTGTGCTGGGAAAATTCCCGCGAACACCATAGGACGAACTTCGCGGTATCCGGATAACGCCTCAACGGGCGTCGTCACCGGTAAAACGGTCATTGTGTCTCCAACGCGACATGCGCGAATATCTTTCAAGCCAGTAACAATGTACCCAATCTGACCAGTCTCAAGTTCATCAAGTGGCGCAAATTTTGGCTTCAGCGCACCGAGCTCAAGCACTTCACCTTCAGCGTCTGTTGCGAGCAATTTGAGTTTGTCGCGTTTGCGGAATGTTCCATCCATCACGCGAACGTATGCAACGACGCCCTTATAGTCGTCATATGCCGAATCGAAAATAACTGCGCGAGGCGGTTTTGTTTCTGATCCTTCTGGCGACGGAACGCGATCGATCACCGCATCAAGAAGCTCGCGAACGCCGGCGCCAGTCTTTCCCGAAACCTCAAGGATCGAGTCTGGATCGCAACCTAACAATTTCACAAGCTCGGCTTTGCGCGTCGGCACATCGGCAGCTGGAAGATCGATCTTATTTAACACTGGAATGATCTCCAAGTTTTCCTCGACCGCGAGGTACAGGTTCGCGATGGTTTGTGCCTGAACGCCTTGTGTTGCGTCGACAAGAAGTACGGCGCCGTTCACCGACGCGAGCGAGCGACTGACCTCGTAATTGAAGTCAATATGGCCCGGGGTGTCGATGAGGTTCAGCGTGTAGTCGACGTTGTCCTTTTTCCACACCATTCGTGCTGGAGCGAGCTTAATGGTGATGCCGCGCTCGCGCTCAATGTCCATTGAATCGAGCACTTGATCCTTCATGACGCGCTTGTCGATAGTGCCCGTTACCTCGAGCAAACGATCAGAAAGCGTCGACTTTCCGTGGTCGATATGGGCAATAATGCAAAAATTTCGGATGTTTTTCTGTGGGACGGGCATAGTTTGATGCAAATCGTACGGTATTTTACGAAATTCTGCAATTGACGTATCCTCTGTTTTAGGCTAAGATAAGACGTTTCTTGGATGCGTATCCAGGAATGCCCTTCCACCCCTGAGGACTCGATGAACACCCGCCGTCCGCATCAGAACTCCATGGCCGGTCTCTTCTACGGCAGTGCCGTGCTCGGCTTCACGAAAACCATGACCGCGAAAGCGTGCGACACCAGGGCTCGAACGCCCGAGGAATGCTACGCGCTAGCACAAAAGGACGCAGCACAGCGATACGGTAGTGCGAACGAGGCCGCGGTGATCGCCGCGTTCCTCGCGCTCGCGGAACCTCCGAAGACGAAGTCGACTCGAGCAACCTGGAAAGGAAAGCGCAACGCACTTCTCACGATGCTCGAGATGTCCTTCGGGTATATCGTGGCAACCGTCGGCGACATCTCGTCCACGAAGAATGGACAGGAATGGAGCGCGGTCGCAACGAGCCGTACGTTCGACCTCACGTTCGAACTCAGCGGAAACTCGAGCACCTGTCCAAGCCCAGGAGGACTCATCCTCATAGGCCGGAAGTACAACTCCAGGGCCTGGTGCTCATCCGAACGAATCATCTGGCATGTTCTGCCGGAACACGTCATGTTCGGCAGAAACGTCTGACATGACGCGCGACGACCCGACTCCCTCACGTGGGGAGCCGGGTCGTTCTTCGTTTAGTTCGTCTGTGCCGCACGGCATGCGTCTTCCAACGCCGCCAGCGCAACAAGTACCAAGAGCACACGATCAACGGACTGGAGACTGTGGCCATGTGCTTCCCACCCCACGCCGTCCTCGCGCGGTCGATCAGCGTCAGAAACTCCGAAGCACGCGCAGTCCGAACCAACAGACATGTGGAGCGCACCGGAATACTCCTCAACCGATCGAACACCGCAGCCGGTCACGTCGCCGCGCATCGTTTGCTCGGCACGACGCATAGCAGACGCGACGTCACGAAAGACGTTCGGCGAGGCGCCGCGAATGAACGACGCGAATTCGCCCGACGCAGCAACCGAAAGGTCGGCTACCCCGTACCGGAGACTCAGCGCATCAATCCAGAGCAACTGGCCACTCACGCCTTCCTGCAACTCCGAGAGATCGATGCCATGAAACGCATCAATGGCGATGCGCAACATGGCAAGCGCAAGCGTCGTCTGTTTCCACTCCGGCGACCTGATGTGCGTCACGGGAATGCGCAGCACGACGCAATCATCGCGGCGATCGAGCTCATTCTCCCTGAGTTCAAGCTCTCCACGCGTGACCGCATCAATCAGCGTCCACGCGCGCAAGGTCCACGTTACGAGAATTGCATGTCCGTCCGCCGCCAACGACATCGTCGTCAAAAACGGAGGACAGTCGCCCTTCATGCACGGCTGAACAACCATGGGTCACCTCACGAAAAAACTTTACCACATCCGGAAACCTCCATACACTCGGAAGAAACAGGCCACACCGACTACAGGGAGTATGCGGTGCGTAGCGTGAAAATGCTCGAACTCGCGCAGGCGTACCTCGACGCCATCGCCGAGAACGATGGCATCGCGTAGCGCTGATCCCCTCACAACGAAACGAGCCAGCCTCCAAATGGAGCTGGCTCGTTGTTAAAGCGAGAACATTTTTTGAAGCACAAGAAGAAGTCCGACCCCCATCACCAACACCACAATCCATTGTTCGTGTTTTTTACTCAATTTTAATGCAACTTTTCTTCCAAGAATCGTCCCAACAATCATAAAAGGCACAATGGTAAGAAGTAATCCGATGTCAGGGAACGAAATTTTTCCAAGATACAGACGAATAACGCTGGCAAGAAAGAAGTTCAAACCGCCAACAATCGCCGTTGTGCCGTGCACTTGAATAATCGACAAATTGCTTGCGTATAAATAGTTGTTTCGTAAATCGCTACCGGCAAGTCCGGTTCCCTGAAGAAATCCTGAAAACAGTCCAACAACCACCGCTCCCCATCGTGAAAAAATATTTTCCTTTCGTTGCGCCTGTGGCCGAAAGACCTTTTTCATCATGAAATATCCCGTAAACACCACAAGGATACCGAGCAATACCATGTCAGGGATTGCAAGAAGCGACAACACACCAACGACGCTTCCAACTGCAGATGTTGGAAGAAGCTTTTTCACCAATGGCCACTGAATATCCTTGTAGAAAAAGATAAACCGCAACACCGCGCTCAAGAAGAAATAAAATCCAACAAAGCCAATCGCTGAATGGACATCGGTAATTGCGGCAATCAGCGGCGTAACGGTCGCGCTACCAGAAATTGGGACGACGACATTGAGCAACGTTGAAAGTCCGAGAAGGAAAAGAATGAAGATATTCATATTATTCGGCAATCACTCCGCTCCCAATAAGTTCTTCGCCGTCGTAAAAAGCAATGAATTGCCCTGGGGCGACAGCGCGTTGCG
The DNA here is from genome assembly GCA_964425965.1 of uncultured Gammaproteobacteria bacterium. Taxonomy (GTDB): domain Bacteria; phylum Patescibacteriota; class Patescibacteriia; order UBA9934; family UBA9934; genus CAIKHN01. Next base: position 19,957 of record CAYROW010000002.1, on the reverse strand, counting down.
GCGTAGTGAATCGGACATGCGCAACGCGATCCGTGACAGGCGGTTTGTCGGGATACGGCAATAGCGATTCAATAACACATTCCGCAAGCGGCTGACGGTACCGAATGCGAGCGGTGATAGTTTTTCCAAGATGATTGATGAGCGCGTTGGGAACGGTTTCAGAGAGTTGCACTGCAGAAAGTCGCGTTTTAAAAAGCGCAGGGTCGTCTGCCCCAACCGCAACGACGACTTCATTTGTTTCCGGCCTGCGTTCAACAACATACAACGGCGTGCCACCACCAATACCAAGACCACCACGCTGACCAATCGTATAAAACTCGAATCCGCGATGCTGTCCGAGAATTTTCCCGTCTGTCGTTACAATATTGCCATCGTGCGGCGCAATTCGTGCTTCAAGAAATTGCTGCATGTCGACTTGGCCAACGAAGCAAATGCCTTGGCTATCTTTTTTCTCTGCAACGGGAAGCTTATGTTCACGAGCAATTTCACGAACGCGAGATTTCTGAAGGTCGCCGATTGGAAAAAGTGATCGCTTCAATTGTTCTTGATTAAGCTGACACAAAAAATACGTTTGATCTTTATTTTCATCGAGGCCAACGAGGAGACGTGCAACACCCTCCGCGTCATCGGTTCGACGCGCGTAATGTCCGGTTGCTACAAAATCACACCCGAGTTTGTCTGCCTCCTTCAAAAACAGATCGAACTTCATGTACTTGTTGCACAACACGTCAGGATTCGGCGTTCGTCCCGCCTTGTATTCGTCAATCATGTATTCGTAAACCTTCGACCGATACTCTGCCTCAAAATCGAATGTATAAAATTTCAATCCAAGCTGGCCGGCGACGCGCATCGCATCACGCCGCTCGCGTCGCCACTCACATTCTTCGCCATCGTCATTAGTACTCCAATTTTTCATGAATCCCCCAATAACTTCGTACCCTTGCTCTAACAACAACACCGCCGACACGCTGCTGTCGACGCCACCGGACATTCCAAGAAGAACCTTCTTTCCCATAACACTATTATTTCACAAAAACATCGAGCTCGGGTTCCGCGGTTACGGTAATCCGCTCTTTGGTAACTGGTTGGTCAAAACTGAGTGATCGCGCCATGAGCGCAATGGCGCTAAAACCCTCCCCCTTCCCGAGGGGGAGTAGGAGGGGGTGCGAGGCGCCGTACTTCATGTCTCCAACAATCGGCGAACCAATCGATTGCATTGCGACACGAATTTGGTGCGAGCGACCCGTCTTCGGCTTTACCTCGATAAGCGTGCGACCGTCATCGAACTTTTTGATCACCAACCATGCTGTTTCGGCATACTGCGATCCTGGAACCTCGTGATCAAATGCCTTCGTCGTATTATTCGATTCGTCTTTCACGAGCCATTGCTTCACGATTCCCTCCTGACCTACTGCCAACTGCCTACTCCCTACCCCCTGTTCCACCACCGCCCAATACACCTTTTCAACCGAATGCGTTCGGAACTGATCTGAAAGCCGCGCTGATCCTTTGCTTGTTTTTCCAAACACCACCACTCCCCCAACCGGTCGGTCGAGGCGATGAATAAGGCCAAGAAAGACGTTCCCCGGCTTGTCATCGCGTTGCTTCAAAAAATAGCGCACCTCATTAATGAGCGTGGCGTCCCCCGTGTCGTCCGCCTGGACCAACATTCCGTGGGGCTTTTGTACCACGATCACGTGGTTGTCTTCGTAAAGGATTGGCGCCATATATTGCAAAAAGTCATTGGATAGTCTAGCATCTCTACGCCCCAAGGAGAACCCCGTGCAACAAATGTTCCTCGAAAACCTCAAACGCCGCGCCACCATCCCCAAGCACCTCGTCCCTCGCTTCTGCGATCTGTGCGGAGCCCCCGTCCGCGACTACCACGAGAAGGACGACTGGAACGCGTTCGTCTGCTGCACCGACCCCCGCCATGTCCGGCGGATCCAGTCCCCTCGGCATTCGTTCGTCATCCTGCTCGCCGAGTTCCGCTACATGTACATCGTGCAGCGCGCCGTCGAGCCCGCCGTCAGAAGCTGGGAATTCCCCGGTGATCGCGACTGCTTCGGTGAAACGAGCAAGGAAACGATCGTCCGCGGAACGCTTCACAACGTCGCCGTTCCCGCCGCCGGTAAGAATCCCGAATACCTCGGAGAGTGGTTCGAGCAGGATCTCGGCATCACCGTGATGGGATTCCTGGCTCACATCAGCTCCCTCGCGAACATGGATCGACTCGTTCGGCCCAACGAGCTCCCGAAGTGTCAGCGCGTGCTGTTCCGGACGTACGATCCGAACGACTTGGCGATCGAAGGACACCGGGAGGCGCTCCGCATCGCGCGAGCCATCGTCCCCCTGGCGCACGATCGCCCCTGAAAGGCACACGAATCACGCACGACGCCGCCCCCGGTACGACCCGGTGGGCGGCGTTGATCGTTTGTGCTAGGATTTTTCGGCAACCTTCAACCCACGGACACGCCATGGATGCTCGCCTACGGCTCTCTGCCTTCGCACGACGCCGCGCCACGAGCCGAGGCCCGGGAAGTCAGCAGTACGGCCGTCACTCGCTGGATCCGTCCTACATCTGGCCGGACGAATACCCGCTGTCTGGACATCGACGACGCGCAATTGACAGCGACCTTCCGACTCTCAGGCACTGCATGCTGCCTCGTGCGGCATACCGGTACACGTCGGTCATCTTCTGTTCGGCAAACGGCGTTCTGCTCTTCCGACTGAACCAGGACTTCACAAAAGAGCCGAATGTGTGGTCGACGCCAATGAATACGTACGCCGTCAAATCGAACCCGCTCGACAACGCCGTACACACGCTCCTCGCTGACACCGGCATCGACCTACCGGCAGAACGTTTTCGGCACATCGAGGGATGCCCAGTCGTCCTCTCAGATTTCAGTGTTCAAACCGTCCACGAGTTCTTCCTCGTGCAGTGGACTGACGACGACGGCACCATGCCGGACATTCCGCTCCCAAACGGTGCAGCAGAATACCGGTTCTTCCGTCCGGACAGTCTTCCCGTCATGAGCATCGCCTACTGTAAGGAGCTCATCGAAGACCACGCTCGCTGACGTCCAAACACGCCGCCGCCCATCAGACATTCTCTGATGGGCGGCGTTGATCGTTTATAATGCTGCGGCTTTTTCAACAGTAATCGTTCCACCTTTGTGATACACCACCGTGTCTCGCCGACCGACATCGCCTTGCAAAATACGCTCGGCGATAAGGTTTTCCACTTTGTCCTGTAGCACGCGACGCAGGGGACGCGCACCAAATTTCGGATCATACCCCTGCTCGGCGAGCTCATGAATTGCATCGTCATCAATCTGGAATGCAAGACCTTTCGCCTTCAGACGTTCCTCAATCTTTGCAACCATGAGGTATGTAATTGCCGCAACGTCGTCGCGCGTGAGCGGCGAGAACACAATAACGTCGTCAAAACGATTGAGGAACTCTGGCCGATACACTTGGCGAAGCTGATTCTCCAGTAATTCCGATTTGATCGCAGCGAGATCGGTTCCTTTTTGCACTTCGTCTTGAATGAACTGCGTACCCGCGTTTGACGTTGCAATAAGAATGACATTCGTAAAGTCGATGGTGCGACCAAGGCCATCAGTAAGTCGCCCGTCGTCCATGACTTGCAAGAATACGTTCAAGATATCTGGGTGTGCTTTTTCAAGTTCGTCGAGGAGAAGCAATGTAAACGGTGTTTTGCGAACTGCCTCTGTCAGCAGACCCGCCTGACCGTTGCCGCCAATAAGCCGAGTAACTGATTCTTGGTTCTGGTATTCCGACATATCGAATCGAACCATAGCGTTCTCGCTGCCGAAATACACTTCTGATGTTGTTTTTGCGAGTTCAGTTTTTCCAACACCCGTTGGACCAAGGAACAAAAAATTCGCAATTGGCCTGCTACCAGAACGAAGTTCAGTTCGCGCACGACGTAATGCCGACGACACTGATGAAATTGCAGCTTCCTGACCAATAACTCTTTCGTGAAGCCGAGATTCGAGTTGAAGCAACTTCTGTCCTTCATCTTGTGAAATCGACGTGACAGGAACCTTCGATTGCTCTGAAACACGTGCAGCGATATCTTCGCGCGTCACCCAAACCAACCCTTGCGTGCGCGGCCGCTTCCCAACGTCGAGCGCAGCCTCGCGAGCAACCGACAACGCCGAAGTCGGCAAAACGATGTCGTGAAGGTAACGCGCTGCAAGATCGACGCACGCAGCAACGGCGTGATACGTAAACACCACATTGTTCTGATTCTCAATTCCGCCAATGTGAGACTCAAGAATTCGAATCGCAAGATTACGATCAGGTTCGTCGATCGCGATGCGCTGTAATTTTGGTCCAAGACTCGACCGTTCAAGTTTCTCCGTATATCCACCAGGCGTTGATGTCGCAATCACGAACGTGTAGTTCTTCTCAAGTTCGCCGGCAAGAATCGATGACAAATCAATGGAGCCGCCAACGCCCACAAGTTCGTGAATATTTTCTATCACGAGCACAATATTTCCTGACGCTGCAACTTCAGAAAGCGCATACAAAAATCGCTCTTCAGCACCGCTTCCTCCTTCGGCGCTCACAATGTGAGAGACGTTCATGCGGAGCAGACGCTTGTCTTTCAAGATATTCGGCACGCGCTCCTCAACCATCAGCTGTGCGAGTCCTTCAATAATTGCACCCTTCCCAACACCCGGACTCCCAACAAGAACAACGCTCTGATTTCCGCCTTCCATTGAGCGAAGCAATGCTTTCATTTCTGTGTCACGATCGACGCAAAACTCTGCGCCACCATACACCGCGCTCCGCGTCATGTCGTCGGTTACGCTATCAAGAAATGGCGTTGCGACAGCAGTATATGCACGATTCATGTTTCCCGTCGGCTTAAACCCAGCAGCTTTACGGAACGAAAGGTACCGTCGATGCAACGCATCCTGAATATGCATCCATGCAAGCGTGTTCACGACTGCGTCCTGATCAGCGCCTGACGCAAACATCACCTCCTGCAAGAACGGATCCGCAGTATATGCCGCAGCAAAACAATCGAGTCCTGACACATGCTCCGCGCCATTTGATGCCGCGCGGAAAAATGCGTCACACACAATGCGAATCGCTGACGTACCAAACATCGCTTCGCCTTTTTGTACCGTCGCCAACTTTCGCCGAACTGGGTCAACAACTGCGGAAACGCTTATTCCAAGCCGAGCAAACAACACACGAACATCGCGATCCGCCGTCGAGGCCGCGAAAATATGCAGCGCAGACACATCAGCATGGCCTGATGTTTTTGCAAGAGTAAACGCCGTCTCGCACAACTCGACCGCGTCCGCTGAAAGCGTTGAAAATATTCCTTGTTTTTTACTTGCCGCGCTTAATGACGGAACAGATGATTGTTCCGGAACGCCGTGACGGGCATGCGGAAGCGATATCCGTTCGCTGGCAAGAGACTGCGTCTTGTACCACGCATAACACACGGACAACATTCCAAACCAGAATGCAAACATCGCGGCATGACGGTCGGTCCAAAAATGGAGTGTCAGCACTTCATTCGCGTAAGTCGTAACGATCTCTGTACCAAAAACAATCGCAGAAACTATTGCACATCCAATGCCAAACCACTGAAACATTTTTGCAATTCGGTGCGCGCGTTTTCGATAGCTCATTGCATCACTGTCAATTTCCCCATCCCAATACCAAAACGTTCCGTCCACGAGGACTCCCGGGATACCGGGTGTCTGCGATTCACTTTCCTGCAATATCGAAAGATCCAGGCTCATAGCGCAAAAATTGACGTCGCGTGATACACCGCAAAAACCATCGACACCACCGGCAGCGCGACGTACGCAACAAAAACCCCAAAAACGATAATCGCAACAATCACTGTCGCAAATCCGCGGCCGATAATATTCATCAGCCGCATGAATACACTAATAATCCTGCTTTGCCAGTCGTATCTGCCAAACATGGGAACAAAAAGATTCTGTATCCAAACACCGACACCAAGCCGGCGCGCATACCCTTGCACGAATTCCACAGTAACCGTTGCTGCACGCAGAAACCCAACGCCGTACCACCATGCCGGAAATCGCAAAATATCTCCGCCGAAATCCCAGAGCATTCCTCGTGCACTTCCTCCTTGAGAGCCTTGCATATGCACCATTGTAACATCTCGCAATTATTTCATCCCAAGATACGCGCTTGCTTCTGTATCGAGGAGAAGAACAAACGAAATAATTGGCAAAATGGAGAAAAATCCTCCACCGGCAACAATCTGTACCACAAGCGAAACAAGCGCTGCCGTTGCCCACTGCTCTTTTCGAACGCGGAGCGCATGAAGCACAATCCAAGGCAAACCAACTGTCACCGCAAGAGCGACAACACAGAGAAGTCCCGCAAGAGCAATCACGAACAACGGCGGCAACTCCTGCACATTCCCAAGCGCAAGGAGCCCAAAAAACGCAAAACCGATCGCGAAGAAGAACAACGGAACAACCATTTGAATAATCGTTAGTGTTCGCACGATGTTGATGCGTTTTGCGAGTGTCATACATTATTCTTTTTTGAAGCTCACCTTAAAGACTGGCGCCCACTTTACGTTCATGTCGTCGACGATTTCAACCGGCTGCTGCTGAACGTACATGTTCAGTGCGATATCTGCGAGCAAGATGGTGTCCGACTGAATATCGACTTTCAGCTCCTCAATTTTTGCTGTATCCATGTCTCGGCCGCGAGCCTCGTTCTCAATACTCTTCTTTTCCGCCTTTAATGTTTCGATCTTCTCCAAGATCTCCATGTAATGCGCATTGTTTCGCAATTCATCCTGGAACGATCGTACCATTTCGCGCTTTTCCTTCTTTTTCTTTGTGAGTCGAGAATGAACCTCTTGAAGCTTTGGCATAAAAAAATAGGAAGAATTCTCAGTCCGAATATTCTATCACGATCA
>CAYROW010000002.1:11829-12899 GCA_964425965.1 uncultured Gammaproteobacteria bacterium | reverse complement strand
ACCGCAACCGCCATCGTCAGCACTCCGTAAACGAATCCCTTCCACTGCGGAGAAAGTTTGTTCATATGGATCAGCGTAGCACAATGAGAATAAAAAAGATCAATTATTCAATCCGACGCAAATCCCCATCAATAACCACGAGTTTCATCGCATCGAGCTCTGTGCGAAGGTAGGAGTTTTCCGGAAGCGGGTTTAAACAAAAAATCTTTTGGCCAAGCACGTGAGCAAAGCCAATCTCGAGAAATGTATTTGCGCCGATGTAGTTTGGCACGCCGTTCTTTTCGTCATTCGCGACGAGCACCGCATCACCGCCCTGCATGAGCCTCCAAAATTCTCGAATTGCGTCGTGATTCGCCTTCTGCTCAAGTTTGATCACCTCTTTTTCCTCATCGGTCTTTCCAATGAACGGCCCTGCGAGCGATGTGACATACGCATCATGTCCCAAACCAATCAGCGCATCACGCAATGCAATCATCTTCTCCGTTAATTGCATGCTTCCAATAACTCCAATGCGCATATGTTATATATTCGACCTATCTCCCGTGTTCCGCGAGCAGATCCGAAAGCCCGCGCTCAAAAGCGATTCGGCTGAACGTATAATCGGCTTCCGTCTGAAATTCCACCGGAATTTCGGCAAATTCCGTCTCAATTTTAGGACGCTCTCCACTCAGTCCCCCACAACGAAATTCTATAGGATACTCTCCGCCTTCAGTAATGGAATACACACAATATTTACCCAAATATACGCGATAGGTTGATTCGTTCCCATGTCCATATTTCAATCCAATCGGATTTGACAATGGAATAAACTCCACTTGCACAACGTCATTCTCAGAAACGTCCCTAAGGCCAAGTGCATCAAGTGTCTCTCGACAAATCCGCAAAAATGTTCCAAGCAATGGCGAGCTTTCCCCTTTCCACTCGTCACGAATCTTATCAGGTTCTTTGTAGGTTTTTCCGAAATTTTCTACCACCGTAACAAATCTGTTCTGTGCCTGCAGTGCCAACGCCCGAATCTCTCCTTCCCGACGCAACTGCTCCGGCGTCTTTAAGGATTCGACGTCTTCTTG
>CAYROW010000002.1:8297-11729 GCA_964425965.1 uncultured Gammaproteobacteria bacterium | reverse complement strand
GCGTTGCGCATGAGTTGAGGCGCTGCCTCGAACATTGCTTTTGCCGCAAGAGATTGATCGATGATTTTGAAGAGATTGTACGCAACTTCGCGACCGACTTCAGAGCGCATCGTGTTGTACAGGCGATACGACTCACGCTTGTACTCCACGAGTGGATCACGCTGAGCGTAGCCTTGAAGACCGATGGTGCGACGCAAATACGTCATGTCATCCAAGTGCTGCATCCAAAGCGTGTCGTTGGCACGCAACAAAATATTGCGCTCAAGCGCCATGAGGTGTTTTGCGTCACCGAATTTCTCAACAGCGCCGTCATACGCGCGACGCAATGCATTGCGAACAACATCAATTACACGGCTTCGCTGATGCGCGAGCTTTTCTTTGTCGATTGAAAGCGTCGAAAGCTCTTCACGAATTGCATTCGATTCAGCATCTTCGAGTTTCACGATGGTGCTCAAGCTCTCAACAATTTCCTGTGGATCCCAATCTGGCTTTCCTGCAGATTCGTCGTCGATAAAATCTTTTGGAACATCAGCGTCTGCCTTGCTTGTGTGGAAGAACACCACGCGCTCAATTTCCTTCTCGATTGTTGACATGACAAGTTCGTGCGCCTTTTCCTCGCTCTGCATTACTTCTTTTCGCTCACTGTACACGGCGGTACGATGCTTGTTCAGCACGTCGTCGTATTCCAACACGTGTTTACGCGTATCAAAGTGATGACCCTCTACGCGTTGCTGCGATTTTTCAAGCGCACGCGTTACCATCTTGCTTTCGATTGGCGTTGCGTCATCGATGCCAAGCGAGTCCATCATGCCCTTCACGCGATCAGATCCGAAAATACGCATCAGATCATCATCGAGCGACACAAAGAACTGCGTGCTTCCCGGATCGCCTTGTCGGCCAGCACGACCACGAAGCTGATTGTCGATACGACGCGATTCGTGGCGCTCTGTTCCAATGACATGCAAGCCACCGAGACTACGCACTTCTTCCGCCATCGCAGGGTCTACCGGGTTTCCTCCAAGCAAAATATCGACACCACGACCCGCCATGTTCGTTGCAAGCGTAACGGCGCCCTTGCGACCAGCCTGCGCAATAATTTCACCTTCACGCTCGTGATTCTTTGCGTTTAATGTATTGTGGATCACGCCAGCCGCGGTCAAAAATTTTGAGAGCGCTTCGTTTTTCTCAATCGAAACCGTTCCAATAAGTACCGGCTGTCCTGTCGCGTTCAGACGCTTCACTTCTTCAACCACCGCCATCCACTTTCCCATTTCGTTTTTGTAAATGCGATCGGGTAAGTCTTTACGTTTTGCCTCGTGGTTCGTTGGGATAGTAACAACATCAAGCTTGTAAATCTTTGCGAATTCCTCAGCCTCTGTACTCGCCGTTCCCGTCATACCAGAAAGCTTCTCGTACATGCGGAAGTAATTCTGGAACGTAATCGTTGCAAGCGTTTTGCTTTCACGTTGAATTTTTACTCCTTCTTTTGCCTCGATTGCTTGGTGCAAACCTTCCGAATATCGGCGGCCCTCCATGATGCGTCCGGTAAACTCGTCGACAATCACGACTTCACCGTTGCGAACCACGTAGTCACGATCAACTTTAAATAGCGCGTGTGCTTTTAATGCTTGCTCAGCATGATGAACCATTGCCAATCCTTCTTCGTACAGATTTTTCACGTTCAACAAACGTTCTAATTTCTGCAATCCGTTTTCCGTAAATGTCGACACGCGCATTTTTTCGTCGACATTAAAATCCTCACCCTCAACACAATACTTAATAACGTCGGCGAAGCGATAGTACAAATCCGCTGATTCTTGTGCCGGCGCCGAAATAATCAACGGTGTGCGAGCTTCGTCGATGAGAATCGAATCGACCTCGTCGATGATGGCGTAGTGTAAGCCTCGTTGCACAACGTCCTCCGCACGGCTCGCCATGTTGTCGCGCAAATAATCGAATCCAAATTCGTTGTTTGTTCCGTACGTAATATCAGCGGCATATGCCTCTTTTCGGCTAACCGGTCGAAGCGAGTCTGACGCAACATGAAACGACGCAGTGGTTTCGCCGCCTTCTGGAGGAACCTCGGCTTTGTACTCCGCGTCATATACGTAGCCGCTTTCGTGCTGAATGCATCCGACGGTTAAGCCAAGCGACGCAAACACTCTGCCCATCCATACCGCGTCACGCTTTGCCAAGTAATCGTTCACCGTCACCAAATGCGCGCCCTTTCCTGTTAAGGCGTTCAAGTACATTGGTGCAGTTGATGTGAGGGTCTTTCCTTCACCGGTTCGCATTTCTGCAATCGCGCCGCGATGAAGCGTCAGTCCGCCCATGAGCTGCACATCGAAATGACGCTGACCGAGCACGCGCCGACTTGCCTCTCTCACCACAGCAAATGCCTCGTGTGCCATGGAGTCGAGCGATTCGCCATTTGCGAGCCGCTCGCGGAATGCCTGAGTCTTTGCTTTTAACTCATCGGCGGAGAGCTGTTGAAGCCCTTCTTCAAAACCAGAAATTTTCTCGACATCTTTCCTGAGATTCTTTACAACTTTTGCGTTTGGATCACCGAAAATCGTGGAAAGAGAGAAAGCCATAGATGGCAAAATTGTGCCAGAAGTTTACCGTTTTCACAAGGTGACAACCTCATCCTCCTCTGGTACTGTGCGCCACGAGGACATGTCATGCTCACAATTGCCACCAACGAAACGATCTCTCCTCTGGACCTCGACTGCCCGTCCTACATCGGAGGCACGCTTCAAATCGTCACAGGACAGCGAACCGGGATTCGGGGAACCATCCTCGATCTCACCGCGTCTGAATCGATGCTCTCCGTTCGCTTCTCCAGCGTCGAAGAACGAAGTCCCGAAAGCGGCGGCTGGGCACCGTCAGATAGCCCCATGGCATTGGACCTCGCCTGCACGAGCATCCCCGCTCCCGACAGCAAAGGCGCGGTAACCGTCAACAACGGAAATGCCAATGCTTGGCGACTCACTCGTCCGGCCAACGCGCTCCACACCTGAAACGACGCCACTTCCTCCGAATGGAGGGGGTGGCGGTTCCGTTTCTGAAGTGCTACGCTTTTTCTGCACTCGCAGGAGTCATCATGAACGACGGACACGCAGGTACTCCCCGGCACAACGCAGAACAGCAGCGAACTCTGGCAGAGCACGTCGGAAAGGAAGCGTCGATCAGCCACAGCCTTCTCAATGTCGATCGAGGACTCATCCTCGATATCACGATCAACCCGCAGCATTTCATCGTGATCCGCTTCGCGTGGATGGTGCGGTGGGACGGCAAGGGCTGGATGGAGATCGACACGTACGAATACGTCCTTCACCGGTCGACGCTACCCCATCCGGGCGACGATGGACGCATCATCGTCAGCAACGGCGAGCACGCGTTCAAGATCTTCCCCCATGGGGTCGCCATCGA
>CAYROW010000002.1:0-8197 GCA_964425965.1 uncultured Gammaproteobacteria bacterium | reverse complement strand
GAGGCGGCGTGAATCATTTTATATACTTCAAATTGCGAGTGCTAACGCACCAAATTTCTCGCCACGCCGTCGACATCTCCTGCGCCCATCACAATCACCACGTCGCCTTTACGGACTATCGATCGCAACATTGATTCAGCCTCCTCAAGGGTTGCTGCGTAGTGCCCTTCTTTTGGTGCGTTATTCGATTTCATCGCGGCCTCAAGTAACGTCTTACTCGTCACAGATTCATCGCGTTCTTCGGTGCGCCCGAGCACGCCATAAATTTCAGAAAGAATAAGCACGTCTGCGCCACCGAATGATTCCGCAAACTCACCGAATAATTCTTTTGTCCTGTTGTGCTGATGCGGTTCGAACAAAAGCACAACGCGATTCGATGGAAAGAATTCTCGCGCACCGTCGAGCGTTCCTTTGATCGCCGTTGGGTGATGTCCGTAGTCCGAAATAATCTGCGCACCGTTGAATACCCCAACGCGCTCGAATCGGCGCCAGATTCCAGAAAACGTTTCCAGCGATCGCAGAGTTACCGCGCGATCGATTCCGTATTCTTGCGCAACAATCGCCGCCGTCGATGCATTCATACGGTTAAACGCGCCGGGAATCGTAAGCCGTATCTCGCCGATCACCGATGCATCAAATTGCACAATCGATGCCCCGATAAGCTTTGTCGAATTCGTATCCTCACGATTCACGAAAACCTTTCCCTTCGTTTTATCAACGAGCTCCTGGAATGTCGCAACAATGTGATCGAGATCACGATAGACATCGAGGTGATCTTCTTCAATGTTCGTAATCGCCGTCGTCTCCGGCCACAATTTCACCATCTTTTGTTTGTATTCATCCCCTTCAATAATGAGAATATCGCTCTTTCCTACGGCGACATTTCCATATTTCCATCCTGGAACAATCGATCCGACAAACACCGTTGGATCGAGACCGGCATCGATAAAAATCTTTCCCGTCATTGCCGTTGTCGTCGATTTTCCGTTTGTTCCGGTGATACAAATTGTTCGATAGTCCTTTGATAGCTCACCAAGGAAATCGAAATGTCCCATTTGCGGAATATTTCGCGACTTCGCCTCAACGCGCTCGACGTTCTCTTCGGTCGCCGCTTCGGTGTACACAACAAGATCCGTATTCGATGGAATATTCGCTGCATCGTGACCAATTGATACCGAAATCCCAAGATCACCAAGACCTTGAGTAATCATCGACGACTTTGCATCGCTGCCGGAAACTGAAACACCTTTCGCAAACAAAAACTTCATCACGCCACTGATACCGATTCCTCCTGCGCCAATACAATGGACGTGACGATACGAATCAAGATGCATACCTATGCTTCAATTTCATCTTCAACCGCGAGACCCTCTTCGTCTTCTTCCTCCTCTTCTTCGCCAAGAAATTCGTCGTCATCTCCCCCTTCCACACGGGCGTCCATTAACTTTTCCTTCATATCAATAAGCTGACGCTTCACGTCATCCTTTGCTTCGTCGATTGCAGCATACAAATCGTCGCATTCCGCATGAGCACGAACAACGTCGCCAAGCACCGCAACGTTCATTTCTGCAAAAAACACATCGCCCTTATTATGATGCTCGCTCGTCTTTCCTACTTCGATCGCGACGTCGCACGGCTCGAATCGCTTTGCAAAACGCGCAATGCTTTCAACTTTTTCCGTCACATAATTCCGAATTGCATCCGTCAGTTCGATGTTCGTTCCCTGGATTTCGGTGATGCGCATAGAAATACCGTTGATGAGTAAGGTCACACTATAGTTATACCGCGTTTCACAAAACGTTCAACGACGTTATCCTCCTAGAACCCCACGTGCATCACTTCTTCTTCAAGATTTACACCAACTTCAGCAGCAACGTGCTTTTTCACACGAGTAACGAGTCGAAGAATGTCCTCGGCCGTTGCATGGCCTTTGTTCAGCAAAAAGTTTCCGTGTTGCATCGAAACTTCAGCGTCTCCGACCGCCGTCCCTTTCAGTCCGAGCTTTTCAATAATCCATCCGGCCGGAATTCGTTTGCGGTCGATGAATTCCTGAGGAACGTCATATGCTTGTTGCAGTTGGGCAATTTGCGCGTGGTCTGTCCACTCAAAATTTTTAAACATGCATCCTGCCGACGACGCACCAAGCGGCTGCGTCGCTTTGCGGCCAGCGAGGTTCTTTTCGATTTGCGCAAGCGCGTCATCACGGTTGCCTTTTTCAAGCTTTAGCACCACATCAAGAACAACGTCATCGTTTCCTGGCTCTTTCAGGAGACTGTGACGATACCCGAAGTGCAAATCAGCATTCGACAACGTCACAACCGTTCCTCGCCGAAGCACACGAACCGATTCAACCGAATCACGCATTTCTCCACCAAAGCACCCAGCATTCCCACGAACCGCGCCACCAACGGTTCCTGGAAGCGAAACCGCCCATTCAAATCCATGCAGTCCGGCGTCAGCACTTGCTCGAGCCGCGGCAGATGAAATCACGCCAGCTTCAGCGAATACTCGATCATCCTCAACGCGCATTGCGCGATTCGCGGCCTTAATCACGAGCCCAGGAAAGCCGTGATCCGCAACGAGGGCGTTTGACCCACCGCCAAGAATGAAATATTCCACTGCAAAATCCTGCGCCATGTTTACCGCATCAATAAGATCTTGCGTATTCCGCGCTTCAACGAACCACTTCGCAGGGCCACCAATGCGAATATTCAGGTGCTTCCCCAAAGGTTCGTGCTCCTTAAACTGCACCCCAAATCGTTCTCGAAATTTGTCGGCAAGCGTCATAGTTATCGTCGAGCAAATGACTTCTCAACACGATCCATTGTCTCCATTTCTTGATTTGCAAGTTTCCGATCCAAATAATCCTTCGTTACCATGTCATTTCGGATTCCAGAAATCTGATAATCGACGGCGTCAAACCGTTCATCGGTTGAAGACGAGAGCATATGAATAGCATCCATCGCTTCATCATGAAGCGTGTCCATTTTCTTTTCGAGGCCATCGAATCGGCCTTCAAGACCGTCGAATCGATTCTCGAAGCCATCGAATCGGCCTTCAAGACCGTCGAATCGGCCTTCAAGCGCCTGAATCGCTTTCAGAATATCGTTTGTGGATACTTCGGGCTCCATATGGCAACTAGAGTAGCATATATATCCAACAAAACAGAATTCTTCACAGAAGCACAGAAAGCGTCTATCCTTCCATCATCTATGACACCATTTTCGCACGACACCGACATTGCGCAAGCCATGCAGAATGAGCTTGAACGTCAGCGCCACGGATTGGAAATGATTCCTTCCGAAAACTTCGTTTCTGAAGCTGTGCTCGCTGCGCTCGGAAGCGTTGCGACAAATAAGTATGCCGAAGGCTTGCCAGGCAAACGCTATTACGGAGGATGCTTGCATATCGACACCATTGAATCCATCGCGATCGATCGCGCAAAGCAATTATTCGGCGCAGAACACGTGAATGTACAGCCACACTCCGGCGCTCCAGCAAACAATGCCGTGTACGCCGCACTGCTTCAGCCAGGCGACACAATTCTTGGCATGGACCTTTCTCATGGCGGACACCTTACGCACGGTCACCCCGTTACTGACGCAGCAAAGCGCTACAACTTCTTGCGATACAAAACGACAGCCGACGGCACCATCGATTACGAAGAAATCGAAAACCTTGCGCGCGAGCACAAGCCAAAGATGATTCTTGTTGGCTATTCTGCATACACCCGAGAAATTGATTACGCTCGCATTGCCGCGATCGCTGCCGAGGTCGGTGCGCTCACAATGGCAGACATCGCGCACATCGCCGGGCTTATCGCTGGAGGAGAAATGAATAACCCTGTGCCATTGTTCGACGTCGTCACCACGACAACACACAAAACACTTCGCGGCCCACGCGGCGGAATGATCATGTGCAAAGAGATTCACGCAAAAGCTATCAATAAATCTGTGTTCCCGGGGCTGCAAGGTGGACCACACGAGAATACTATCGCGGCGAAGGCAGTCGCATTCGGCGAAGCATTGCAACCGGAGTTTAAGGAATACGCAAAACGCATTCGTGCGAATGCGAAAACGTTGGCTGAAGAACTTTCGAAACGCGGATTTACGTTAATGTTCGGCGGAACCGATAATCATCTTCTTCTCATCGATGTCAGCACAAAAGGCGTTACCGGCGCACAAGCCGAAACTGCACTCGACGCCGCAGGGATCACCGTCAATAAGAACATGATTCCAAACGATCCTCGTGGGCCAATGGATCCTTCAGGAATCCGACTCGGAACCCCAGCCATCACCACTCGAGGTTTAAACGTCGAACACATGCCAATCATTGCAGAGTGGATTGACCGCGCAATTCAGCATCACAATGATCCTGCTATGCTGAGGAGTATTGCCGACGATGTTCGCAAACTGATGTCGGAATTCCCGCTGTATCCGAATCTGACATACGTCGCATAATCACTACTGCCTACGTCCTACTGCCTACACCCTTCCTCTTTATGACCGAAATTCTCAACGGAAAAGTTCTCGCGAAAACCATTCGCGACAAAGCGCGGATTCGCGTTGAAGCCATGGAAACCCCTCCAGGCCTCGCGGTCATTTTGATTGGTGAAAATCCTGCATCGCAACTGTATGTTCGCTTAAAAATGGAGGCGGCAAAGGAAGTTGGTATTTACGTTGAACGTCATGAATGTCCGGCAGACATCACCACCGAAGACGCAATCGCAAAAGTTCAAGAACTCAATGAGCGCAAAGATATCAACGGTATTCTTGTGCAGCTTCCACTGCCGGGAGACCAGGACACTGACGCAATCATTCGCGCGATCATGCCAATAAAAGACGTCGATGGATTTCACACCGAGAACCGCCGACTCCTTCTTGCAAGTGCACCAAATCTTGTCCCACCGACCGCACTTTCACTCATGCGACTTATTCAGGCGACCCGAATTCCACTCCGTGGGAAAACCGCAGTCATCCTTGGAAATTCACACATCTTCGCCGAGCCGATTATTGAATTGCTTCGCGACGCCGGCGTAACAGCGACATTCATTCCAAAAGATACTGAAGCGCTCGCAACAATTACTCGCGCCGCTGATATTCTTATCGTTGCTGTTGGAATCGCAAATTTTGTTACTGCCGACATGGTAAAGCCATCCGCAGTTGTTCTTGACGTTGGCGCTAATAAATCTGGAGACAAAACCATTGGCGACGTCTCGCCGGACGTCATGGGTCATGCCGGATTCCTCTCCCCCGTCCCCGGCGGCGTCGGCCCTCTCACTGTTGCGTATCTTTTATTGAACGTCATCAAAGCAATGGAGTTGCAGGAACGGTTGCGAGGGTAAAAACTCAGCCACAAAAATCGAAGACCGCCTCCACGCTGCGTGCGTGAGGCGGTCTCGTTGACTCAGGGCAGAGTCACTGTTCGTCGCCCTGCTGATCGGGCTGCTCTCCGGAAGACCTGCTCGCAAGAACAATCACGATCAAAACAATAGCGAAGAAAAGGCAGACCAGACCGGGCCCAAAAGCCATGATGATTCACCGTTGTGGAAACAAAACATACCAAAAAAACGGCCTGAACGTCAAGCCGTTTTTTTGCGAATGTCTGCGAAATATTAACCAAGATATGTTCGAAGGTACCTTCCCGTATGGCTCTTGGGCTTACGGGCGATATCTTCTGGCGTACCGACGCCGACGACGGTACCACCCAAGTCACCGCCTTCAGGACCCATGTCAATAATCCAGTCGGCAGTTTTAATAACGTCGAGGTTGTGCTCAATAACGATCATTGTGTTTCCCTTGTCGACCAAACGATGGAGCACGTCGAGCAGCTGCTTCACGTCGTCAAAATGCAAACCGGTTGTTGGCTCGTCGAGAAGATACAGCGTTTTTCCAGTTTGACGCTTCGATAGCTCCGATGCGAGCTTCACACGCTGCGCCTCACCACCGGAAAGCGTTGTCGCGGACTGACCGAGGGTGATGTATGAAAGGCCGACTTCGTTCAAGGCCTTCAATTTATCGGCAATATCTGGAATGTCCTTAAAGAACACCTCGGCTTCCTCGATAGTCATGTCGAGCACTTGGCTGATGTTCTTTTCTTTGTACAGCACTTCCAACGTTTCACGATTAAATCGCTTCCCTTTGCACACCTCGCACGTCACATACACCGTCGGCAAAAAGTGCATTTCAATTTCAATTTCTCCGTGGCCTTCACAGTTCTCACATCGCCCACCAGGAACGTTAAAACTGAAGCGCCCTGGCTTGTAGCCGCGGAATCGTGCCTCTTCTGTTGCCGTAAACAATTCACGAATTGGCGCCCATGCTCCAGTGTATGTCGCGGGGTTGCTTCGCGACGTTCGGCCAATGGCGCCTTGATCGATAAGAATCGCTTTGTCGATGTACTCAACGCCAAGAACGGACGTTGCAGCGCCAGGAGTATCTTTCCCGCCGTACAATTTTTTCGCAATCGACTTGTACATCACGTCGTACGCGAGCGTTGATTTTCCGGATCCCGACACGCCAGTCACACAAATGAATCGACGCAATGGAAAATCGACATCAATATTCTTGAGGTTGTTTTCTGTCGCACCCCGAACTTTAATTGCGCCGACCGAGCTATCGCGGCGTTCTTCTGGAACCTCAATCTTTGCATCACCACGAAGATATGCCGCAGTTCGTGATTTCTTGTTTTGGAACACTTCTGGCGTCTTTCCTTCAGCAACAACGTATCCGCCATGCTTTCCAGCGCCAGGGCCAATCTCCACCATGTAATCTGACCGACGAATCGTGTCTTCGTCATGCTCAACCACAAGCACGGTATTGCCGATGTCACGAAGGTGCTCGAGGGTTTCGATGAGTCGCTCGTTGTCGCGCTGATGCAGTCCAATCGTCGGTTCGTCGAGCACGTAGAGCGCGCCAACCAAACTCGATCCAATTTGTGATGCCAAACGAATGCGCTGTGCTTCACCGCCGGAAAGCGTTCCCGCGGTGCGATTGAGCGTGAGGTAATGCAAACCCACGTCGAGCATGAACGACAGACGTGATTCGATTTCTTTCAAAACAGCGCTCGCAATGGTCCGTTCGCGATCGGAAAGTCCGAGCTCAAGGAAGAACGCTACAGCAGCGTCGATACTCATCGCCGTCACGTCCACAATCGATTTACTTCCAACAAAGACGGACAACGCTTCTTTGCGCAACCGCGCACCATGACACGTCCCACAAACCTCCGTCGAGAATAAATCGACGGTTCCCAAACCCGAACACGCCGCACAAGCACCGTATGGACTGTTGAATGAGAATAATCGAGGCTCAATGTCGGGGAACGAAAATCCACAATCGACACAACTAAACTTGGACGACAGCAATCGTTCTTCGTTATTTGGCATGACGGCAATCGCCAAATCAGATCCTTGCGAAAGCGCTTTTTCGAGGGCTTCGCTCAAACGCTGACGGTCGTCCTTCTTTGGTGACAGTAACGAGCTCGCCGGCAACGTGTCGATAACAACTTCAATAGTGTGCTGCTTGTAACGCGACAGTTCGATTTTTTCACTCAATCGATGCAGCTTCCCATCAACGCGGACCTTTGCAAAACCGCTGTTGTAAAGATCGTACAGCAATTGATAGTACTCCCCCTTTCGTCCACGAATAATCGGCGCAAGAATCAATACCTCGTCTCCCGATTTCAGTTTCGCGATTCCTTCAACGTCGCGAATGACAATGTCAGACATTTCATCCACCGTGAGCTTTTCGATCTTCTTATGACAGTTCGGACAAAACGGCACGCCGATGCGCGCGTACAGGACACGAAGATAGTCGTAAATCTCGGTAATGGTCGCAATTGTACTTCGCGGATTTCGCGAGTGCGCTTTTTGATCAATACTAATTGCCGGCGACAAACCTTCAATTTCATCAACATCTGGCTTTTGCATCTGCCCTAAGAATTGCCGAGCGTAGGCCGACAATGATTCCACGTATCGGCGTTGACCCTCAGCAAAAATCGTATCAAATGCCAAACTCGACTTTCCGCTTCCGGATAATCCCGTAATACAAATCATCTTGTTCCGTGGCAACGAAACCGTGATGTTTTTTAAATTGTGCTGACGCGCACCTTTGACAATGATGTGGTTAAGCATAGATTCATCAGGAGCAACAGAGATTATCGTGAATCAGTCGATGTCGCAACTTGACGTCGAAACACT
>CAYROW010000001.1:9081-50408 GCA_964425965.1 uncultured Gammaproteobacteria bacterium | reverse complement strand
TTCCGTTTTGTAAACTCAAAACCCCCAGGACACTCGAGAATCTCGAATGTTCTGGGGGTTGGTCGAGACGCATTGCGTTGTGTCTCGACCCGTTTTCTAGTGATGGCCTCCGCCACCGCCGTGTCCGCCGCCGGCCGGTGCAGCCTTCGCACCGCCTTTGGCGCCTCCGGCAACAACGATGATGACAGCGATGAGCACGGTCCAGCAGAACTCCGGAGTGAGGATG
This sequence comes from uncultured Gammaproteobacteria bacterium, assembly GCA_964425965.1. GTDB lineage: Bacteria > Patescibacteriota > Patescibacteriia > UBA9934 > UBA9934 > CAIKHN01. The sequence goes on along the minus strand of CAYROW010000001.1, from coordinate 50,182 downwards.
TGCTCGAGGAACCAATACTTGAGGCTGTTGACGATGGACACGACGATCATCGTTCCGACGCCCATGAACCAGCCGATGGGAGCTTCGAAGAACGGGCATCCGTCCATCTGTTCCGGGATCGCGAGGAGCTGGCTGCCGAAGTAGCAGAGGCTGTCCCAGATTCCGTAGATGGCGTTGCACGTTCCAACGAAGAGGTACAGGACGAATCCCTGCATCCCCTTGTGGAAGTCCATGTGGTTCGCCGGGTCGCGGAAGATCGCGCTCACGATGAAGATAGCGAGGATGATCCCGATGTGCTTCTGGTGCTTTTTAACGAACGCGAGCATTGGCACTCCGAACGGGGAAAGAGAGTTGATGTGAAGGCTCCAGATTGTGCAACAGGGTTGCGCCTTCTGGTGTCTGGCTGATGCTCCGCGTGGAAGCATCAGCCAACCGGCGTTGCTGAACTCAAGCGTTGTTCTCGGCCTCGCTCATGAGCTTGAGCCGGAATTCCTCGATGGGCTCCTGAAGGAGCCACGCGGCGGCGACGACGAATGCCGTTTGGCACCCGGCAATCATCGCGTTGTTCATGTCCAGGGTGGTGAGGACGTGCATCCCGGGGTGCCGGGTGTTGTACGCCCAGATCGGGAGGAGCGTGATGATCGAGATCACGGTCATGACGGCGGTGAAGAACCGCCACTTTCCATCGACGACGATCGCGAGAAGACTGAGCATGAGGGGCTCCGGGGGTTGGGAAGGGAGACGCGGGGAACAACTTCGCACAACCATCATAGCAGAAAAACGCCCTTTTGTCAATGCAAAAGAGCGCTTTTCTTGGCTAATATTCGCCAACTTTGTTGTTTATAAGACAAGGCCCATTCGTGTCTTTGCGAGGTGAATTTTGGTGTTTGCTTGGGCCGCCGCTTTTTCTGCGCCCTTGGCTAAAAGAGCAACAAGCGAAGGTTCGTCCGCAAGAAGTTCGGACATTTTTTGCTGCATTGGCAACAAGAAGGTAATAAGCGCCGTTGCGGTCGCGTCTTTAAATGCTTTGTTTCCTTGGCTATCGAATTCTGCGGCGATATCGGTGATTGATCGACCTGTCGCGAGAGAGTGAATGGTGAGCAAGTTTTTCAGCCCTGGTCGAGAATCGTCGACCGTAATGCCTGGAAGGGAATCGGTAACAGCAGAGCGGATCTTCTTCGCAATAGTGTCAGCGTCGTCCGTAATCGAAATATAGTTCTTTGCACTTGCCGCACTCTTGCTCATTTTCTTTTCTGGATTATCAAGCCCGAGAATTCGTGCGCCTTCGGATCGGATTACTGGTTTTGGCACAATGAATGTTTCGCCGAAGTCGCGATTAAATCGTTCAGCAAGATCGCGCGTCAGTTCGACGTGTTGCTTTTGATCTTCGCCAACTGGCACAACGTCCGCGTCATGCAAAAGAATATCTGCCGCCATCAGGATTGGATACGTAAAAAGTCCGACAGAGACGTTTTCTTTTTTTGCCGTTGCTTTGTCCTTATACTGCGTCATGCGTTCAAGCTCACTCATGCGGCCGACGGTTTGGAGTAACCAGCCAAGTTCGGCGTGCGCAGGAACCTGCGACTGTTGGAAAAGTACAGTTTTCTCTGGATCGATTCCGGCTGCGAGGTACGCGGCTGCAAGAAAGAGAATATTCTTTCGGAGTTGTGTTGGGTCTTGCGGAACGGTGATCGCGTGTAAATCGACGATCATCATCGTTAAGTCATACGTTTTCTGCATTTCAACGGCTGGAAGGAGTGCGCCGAAGAGGTTTCCGATGTGCAAAGTGTTTGTTGGTTGAATTCCAGTAAGTGCTCGCATATGGGGGCAGTGTAGCAAAGGCGTGTGAAATCAAGAAGGCTGAGGGTGGGCAAAATGAGTGAAATATTGTACAGTGCGCCCTGTTCGCCCTGCGGATGTGGCGGAATTGGTATACGCGTAGGTCTCAGAAGCCTATGTCTTCACCGACTTGGGAGTTCGAGTCTCCCCATCCGCACCACAAAAAACCATCGCGTTTGCGATGGTTTTTTGTTTAGAGTGATATTTTTGTCTTCCGGTACCACCCTTCGACATTCGCGAAGCGGTCAGAGGGAACCGAGACGGCGCTGACGGTTGTGCCAAAGAGTTTTGGACTGAGCGCGTAGAGGTACTTTGGCTGATAGAGCATGATTGCTGGCTGTTCTTCGGTGAATGCTTCTGTGAGAAGCGTTCCGGCCTCGGCCGCCTTTGAAGGATCAGTGCTCGTTCGTGCCGCTTCAATGGCGGTATCGAGTTTTCGGTTTGCCAGACCGCTTAAGTTGAGGCCTGGGTATGTCATTTGTGATGAATGCCAGAACGGATAGAGATCGGGATATGCGCCGTAGCGTTCACCGGCAAGGAGAATGTCGAATGTGTGGTTTTTAAGGACGTCGTTCTGAAGGGTTGTCTGATCAATAGGCTCAATAGAGACGTTGGCGCCAATAGCGTTCCACTCGCGCTGTAATTCTGTTGCAGCAGCGATCAGATCAGGAGAGTCGAGCGTCGTAATGGTCAGATCAAGTGTTGTTCCAGATTTCGCTCGTACCGTTGCGCCGTCGGCAATAGTCCACCCCTTGCTTTCGAGGAGGCCTTTTGCGCCCTCGGTGTCTCCGTTTGGAATTGCAGTGGCCGAGTACCCTGGCATGTCAGGAAGAAGAGGAGAGACGATAGGCGTTGCGTACGCCCCTGCTGATGCTTGAGCAACAAGTGTGCGATCTGTTGCGAGGACGAGCGCTTGACGAACATTGTCATCGGCAAGTGCAGCAGACTGCTTCTGGTTAAAGAATGCGGCAGTGAATTGTGAGAGCTGTGGAGCTCCGAGCGCAATGACTCCGTCGTGTGAAAGACTTTGCGCATCTCCCGCCGCAAGAACCGAGGCGCCTTCAACATTCTTGTTTCGAACTGCGTCCGTTAATTCTTGAAGGGAGCTGTAGAACTTTAAGGTGATGTCGTTGAGGTATACGGTTCCGCGATAGAACGACGGATTACGTTCAACGGTGTAGCTTCGAAGAGAGCCTTTGTTGTCTTTTGCGAGTTTCGAGAACATGAATGGGCCGCTGCCGACGGGCTTGATGTTGAATTGCGCAAGGGGAGCGCTTTGCGGGGAGATCTCTTCCCAGAGGTGCGCAGGAAGAATGCCGACGGTAAGTGCTGCAAGAAATGGCGCGAACGGTTCTTCGAGCGTGAAAACGACGGTACGGTTGTCTGGTGTTTCAACGCTCGAGCCCGCGAAACTGACAGAAAGTGGGCTGTGATATTCCGGATTTTGAATAGCGCTGATAGTGAAGAGCACGTCTGCGCTTGTGACAGGCTCGTTGTCGTGCCAATACGCATTGTTTCGCAAAGTGAACGTGTATGTTTTTTGATCGTCGGAAACGGCGTAACTCTCGGCAAGGTCTGGAACAAGAGCATGGTGCTCGTCGTATCGCATTAATCCGGAGAAAATAAGGCGAGTTAAGTCGCTATCGACGTCGCTCCCGGTTGCATAAAGCGGGTTAATATATTGCGGAGTACCGAGCGCACCTTCGGTATACGATCCTCCAACGGCCGCGAGCAATGTTTCATGCGAAAGCCACAATCGTACGCCGAGGGTTGCGCCAGAAAGAATACAGAGCAGTAATGCTATGCCGAATGTTTGCCGTTCTTTTGGAGAGAGAAATCGGGGGAGCTCTTTCCACTGTTTCCACGTCGGGAATCGACTTCCGCGAAGGCTAACGATCTGTCGAACCGCAACCGTACGAGCGGATGCGCGTTCTTTTTTTTGCACAAAAGAGCGGATCGAAGCGATCCAACGAGAGCACCGCGCACGGATAGAGGAAAAAGAGTGCGAAATATGAAGGAGAATCTAGAACGTGAAAAGGCTGTTTGCCAATGCGGTCGCAAAGAAGAGGACAGCGACAACAATTGTTGCAATGTGCAACTTTTTCTCAATGCCGCGGCGCGTGCGGTAGAAGCTGCCGTCTCCGCCAAATGCGAGACCGACGTTTGTTCCGCGAGCCTGAAGCAGGATCGCTCCGGTTAAAAGAAGGGCAAGAACCACCTGGAGAATATCGAGAATCATAGTGCGTAAAGCATATCAAATTGGGGATGGCCCGTAAAGATCAGGTCATGAAATTATGCTATGATTCGTGCAGATATGGAGGAGATCGAGGAAATCAGCTTGCTTCCGGTTCCGCCAGAACCTCCAAGGCGTTCTTGGTGGTCCGCGAGCCGCATTCTTGGGCTCGTTGGCTTTGTTTTGGTCATTGGCATTGTTTTGGGGTTTTCTTGGCGCGTGTTCGGGTTTTATCGCGACATTCGTGACGGCAGTATTAATCCGGCACTTGCGTATACAACAACGAGCTTCACCCGAAAGGTTGCAGCGTTTGCTACAAAGGCGGCTACAAATACCGACACCGCGGCACTTATTGGAGCAAGCGATCCATCATTGGGGACAAAAGGTGCAAAAATCACCATCGTGGAGTTTGGCGACTTCGGGTGCCCATACTCAAAAGAAGTTGCGCCAATTGTCCGTGCTATTGCGCAGCAATATCGCGACGACGTTCGGGTGATTTTCCGAAATTTCCCGTTAGAAGATTTGCATCCTGGCGCAACAATTGCTGCTGAGGCTGGGGGTTGTGCCGCAGAGCAGGGGAAGTTTTGGGAGTATCATGATGCAGTGTTCGCGACGAGTGACGTCCTGGGCGTCGAAACAGTGAATGCGGTTGCAGAATCCATTGGCCTTGATATGAAAGCATTCGGTCGATGCTTGGATGGCGACTATTATGCGAACGACGTAACCGCCGACGGCGCAGACGGTGTTGAGGCTGGCGTTGTTGGTACGCCGACATTCTTCTTTAACGGAGAAAAAGTTGAAGGATCAATCCCATTCACTATTTTTACCCAAATTCTCGATGCCATGCGTAAAACGTAGCCTTTGTGTGGTCGCTGCCTTGGTGGCGCTCTTCACCTTTTCTCCAAAGGTGTCTTTTGCGTCGACGTCGACATGTGAATGTTTTTGTGGATCACAAGGTAGTGGCGCGGTTGATGCAGATGCGATGACGAGGCAACAGTGTCAGCAGACGTGCGCTGATACAAATACTCAGTTCGTTGGGTGTTTTACAGACAAAGCGTTTTACCCGGATGAAAATCCAAAATGCTGGACTGAAGAACAGTGTAAGGCGTGGACAGGAGAGAGCCATGGGTCAACAATTCACGCAACGTGGGACACGTCAGAAGGCATGCCGTACGACTGTACAAAGACGAAGACTGGCCTGAAAGAACGGAAATATTGTTATGCTGGCGAAACGCCGTACACGCTGAATGTTCCTATTGGCAACATTACTGAAATTGAAAATCTTCCAACGTACATTAATGTTATTTACACCTGGCTTCTTCCGGCAGCGTCATTGGTTGCGGTGGTCATGATGATGATTGGTGGCCTGCAGTACGTCCTTTCTCGCGGAAAGAGTAAATATATTGAAAAGGCAAAGACACGTATCACGAATGCTATTACCGGCATTGTGATCCTCCTGAGCATCTTCGTTATTCTTAACCTTATTGATCCGCGCTTAACTGTCTTTAATTCGCTGAAAGTACCAATGATTCGCGAAGTGATGCTTCTTGACGCTGCGTCGTCATGTGAAACGCTTCACGACGAAGCAGGATACGGCATTACGGTGAATACTCCTCCAGGAACAACAGTCTGTGGGGGAACTGGAACGATCACGGACTCGGAGCACTTAAAAGACGGGGTTGTTGGCTCGTGGAAAGATGGAAATGTTTGTAGTTATATCTATTGTGACGACGGAAGATCGTGTGTGTCAGTGGAGGGGACGAAAACATGCACGTCATGCTTCGATATTCCGAGTTCACTGGCCTCAGATTCTGTTTGTGGTGCAATGCAAGAGTTTGATGGAGGATCAAACGGCGAACATCAGACGTATTGTGAATATGATGCGACAATTCAGTCCTGTATAACTGCAGGATCCGGGCTCGGATCACTTTCAAGCGACTATCAAGGATTCAATTGTAGCGGTCTTCGAACAAAGGCTGCGGAGTCGCGTGACGGAAGCGATACGATGGTTGGCTGTGATGTTTACGATGATTTACAGTTTGGATATAGCGGGACGACGTCATCGATTCTGTCGACAGAAGGCGCGGCCTTACTTGAGAAAATTTGTAATCAAGACAAGTGTCTTATTGGTAAGGACGTGTTGACGTCTGATCCTGACGCTCCGGTTCGATGTGAGTATAAGAGCGCGGAGTTCGGTTGCGAGCCAGCGATATAACATGTGTTCATTACACAAAAACACCTCCGACAATCGGAGGTGTTTTTGAAGGGACCGTCATTATTTCTTCACGACGAGTTCGCGGAGCTTGCGGCCGAAGTCTTTCATGAAGTTCAACTTGCGCTTGCGGACCTTGTAGCGCTTCACGACTTCGATCTTGGTGATGACCGGCGAAGTGGTTGGGAAAATCTTCTCAACGCCGAATCCGTTGCTCTCCTTGCGGACAACGAACGACTTTGATGCGCCAGCGCCGCGGGTTGCGGTGACGAGACCCTCAAAGATCTGGATACGTTCGCGTGGTTCGCCCTTCGCGTTGACGTCTTGGATTTTTTCGTGAATACGGATCACCATGCCGGTTTCGACGGTTGGCATGATGTCGGTGGTTTCGATTGCGTCGGTCATAGTTCTGTTGGGTTCCTAAAGATTGCGAAAGGATAGCGGAATTATGGCTGAGGGTCAAGATTTTTGGGGATGGCCGCAAGGATAATCTCGACAATCTCGTTTGGCGTTCGGTGGGTGGTATCGACGACAAGATCGTACTTTCCGTCGTTTTTCAAGGAAAAACCGTACCATTTCTTGTATCTTTCCTCGCTTTGTTGCAGGCGATCGGCCAAAATACGTTCCGTTTCAGCCACAGAAGAAAACTCCGGTTCATCGTCCCTTCCCGGCTCGTTTTTCTTGGCGTGGTAAATCCGCTCTGCCGCGATCCTCGGATCAACGGTGAGCTGTATTTTAAAGGCGCGGGGAATGAAATGCCACGAAAGCCACCCATCGATGATGAAATTGTCCTCGGTATTGCCTAGTGTTGTCTGGAATTCATCAACCTCGCGATCTGTCGAGGCGTCCTCCATGCCAAGCGCATTTAATTCGTCGATGGTAATCCCACGCTCCATCGCCATCCTTCCCCGGAGATCCCCCATGGAATATGACTTGAGGCCAAGTTGCGCCGCAAGAAGATTCTTAATGGTGGTCTTTCCAGTGCCAGAAAAACCGGAGAGCGCGATGATCATAAGCGATGACGTTATCGAGAATGACGTTGGAGGTGTGGCTCAGAGAGTTTAGTAAGCGCGAGTTCGAGTTCAGGTGGCAACGGAGCTTCGAACGTGTTGCGCTCTCCATTCGGAAGATCGATCGTTAACGCTCGAGCATGAAGGAATAATCGATCGAGTGGGATTTGTTTTACGCCGCGAATGACGTAGAGATCGTCTCCTGCGACAGGATGACCAAGTGCAAAGAAGTGTACGCGAATTTGATGCGTTCGGCCGGTTTCGATGCGAACATCGAGGAGTGTCGCGTTTGCGTAACGGTGGATAACGTCAAAATGAGTAATAGCCTCCTTGCCTTCTTGCGAGTTTGGTCGTGCTGCCATGCGAGCATTTGATTGGGAACGAGCGATAGGGAAGGTGATGGTTCCAGAATCATCAGTGACGTTTCCCATCACAAGCGTTGTATAGCGCTTTTCGGTCAGTCGTTGTGCGAATTGAGCTTTCAGGTGCACGAAAGCGTCCGGAGTTTTTGCGACAATAACAACGCCGGACGCGAGTTTGTCGAGGCGATGGACAATTCCAGCACGTGCTTTGTCGTCGCCGATAGCATCGAGGCCCGGAATGTGTGCGCGAAGGAGGTCAAGTAGTGTTGGTTCGGTGCTTGTAGTGGTTGGATGCACAAGAAGACCTGCCGGTTTATTAACGACGAGTACGTCGGCGTCTTCGTAAAGAATTGCGAGGGGCGCGAGTGGTTTTGCGTTTGGATCGATTGCTAACGGTGCAGGGTCGGCAATCTCGACGTTTGAGGCCGAAGAGACGAGTTCGTGGGCGTTTGCCTCTTTGCCGTCAACGAGGACGCGGCCATCGGCAATGATCTTTTGTGCCTTTGAACGGCTCAATTCAAGGACTTCCGCGAGTGCGATGTCGAGACGTTTTGGTTCAATGCCTGGAATTTCGATGGTTTTCATGGGCGGAGTATGGCATGGATCGCGCTTTTTTGAAAGCGTTATACTTGAGGGAAAGCTTTAACCAGAGTAGAATCACCGACATCGAATCGATGAAAAACTATTAAGTTTGCCGGATGCTAGGAGTGCCGAGGACCAAAGCGAGGCGTACGTCATGGTACGTCGAGCGAGGACCGGAGGCACGACAACGCAGCCGACAAACTTGGATAGTTTTTCTGGGCTCATAGCTCAGTTGGTTAGAGCGCCGAGCTTATACCTCGGTGGTCCCTGGTTCGAGTCCAGGTGAGCCTACCAGAATTCTATGTATTTCATTCCTCCACTCCTTCTCTTTCTCGGTATTGTTTTTGGTATACTTGGTCGTCAGCACCATAACCACGAATTCGTTGGATTGAGCTACGTCTTTCTCCTTGCGGCATTCGGTGCAGGCGCGGTTCTCTTTCTTGCGCTTGGTGCGCTCTAGGAATTTGCATTATGCAGACAACTCCTCACGCCATGGTCTGGATGCTCTTCACGATGTGGTTCATCGTGTATTGGATTATTGGCGGTGTCTTTTTTTCGCTCGTGGTTGCGACAAGCGCTATGAATATGCGAAAGGCACGGTTTAGCTGTCTGTTCACGCTCGGCAGTATTGCTGCGGCATACGGTGCAGGAACGACGGGTGTGTTACTTGCGGCAAATAACCGTGGCGTCCGTTGTCCGGCGCCAAGTCCGGAGGCGTTTCATGCATTTGGCCAGTTGCTCTCTTGCAATATTTCGGCAATTCTCGTTGCTGGAGGCATGTTCTTCGCCCTTCTTCTCACTGCCGGAATGATTGCGTTGCTGTTTTCTCGGATTGAAAAGGTGAAGTAGACGAGGATTGACATTGTTCGTCGCGAATCGTATCCTTTTGATCGACCGAGATTGTAGAACTGTCTAATTTTCGGCCAGTTTCGATGAAGGAGGAAGAAATCGACGAGACGTGCGCAGATGTACGTTGAGGAGATTTCTGACGAGTGAGTCGAAAATGGACAAAATTAGGCAGTTCTACGTTAGCGCGCATAGCTCAGTTGGTTAGAGCGTCACATTGACATTGTGAAGGTCCGTGGTTCGAGTCCACGTGCGCGCACCACAAAATACCGTCCATTGCGGACGGTATTTTGTTATGAATCGATTATCCATTCTGTGCAGCGAGGTATCGAGCAAAGTCGAGGGCTGCGGCGCGGGAGGAGAGATGGCCGTCGAGCTGGGCGCTGCGGATTTTGTCGAGGATTCCTCGGAGATGTGCCCCAGGAGCAATATTGAGCGCAAGTAAGTCACGGCCGCGAACGAGTTCATCTGGCGCGGGGTTATTTAACCAACGTTCACGTTCGTTTCGAAGATCGACAAGATTTTCGCGCGCAATACCGTGTTCGTGTTTTGCGCTCGCAGTGGCGTCAAGGAGTGCGAGAAGCTCGGCGCCGCGCGCTCCACGAACAAGACGCTCGCGTTCGGCGGGAGAGAGTTCTTTTGCGTGGCCTTGGGTGAGGGTTACGGTTTTATTCAGCATCCAACCGGCGTCAGTATGATCGAAATGTAAGCGGTGATCATCGACGGCGTGTAAATGCAGGCGGGCAACGATGTCTCGAAGTGTGCCCATGGCGCGATCGTCGAGAAGCGTGAGAAGACCGGCAAGGTATAGCGTTGCGCTCTTTTTTGCGGTGCCGTATGCGCGAGCAATGTCGTGATGCTCGAGAATATCGAAGAGGCGATGTGTCTTTTGCCAGCCGGTTTCACCGTCGTCATGCACGGTAGCGCCGTGTTGTAATAATTCTGGAGCAAGAGACTTCAAGGCACCGCTATCTTTGAGAAGCGTAAGTGCGTATTTCGGATTGTGCGCAAGTGCCATGAGAACATCATGACCAAGGCGAACACGAGGAATGACGTAGCGGTTATTCCCGTCATCATCGTGATCGGTTCGGTGGAGGGATGCGTGATGGCGAGGAATCGCATTCCACAACGCTTCGTCAAACGTGAGTCCGTATTGACTTGCTAAGCGGATTGCACGAGAAACGAGCGCTGGTTCCTGTGAAAGGTGCAGTTCTGGATGATGGAGCGTGCGAAGAGTTTTGCGATTGATGAGGTCGTGGAGTCCGCCGTGAGGATCATGAAGAATTCCGTCTTTCAGCGAATACGCCATTGAATTCACGGAGAAATCGCGAGCGGCAAGATCGTCGTGGAGCGATCGTTCGTGCGCGGGAATTCGCGTTGCGGTTCCGGAATGATCGAGCGTGCGAATATGAGGGACAGAAACGGAAATCGTTTCGTGTGTGCCGCGAGGGGTGATGTGCCAGTGGCCGTTCGTGTGTTGTGTGACGGTTCCGTTTGCGTTGAGGAATTTGTTGAGAACCGGTGGAGCAACATCGCGAACTAACACATGGGCACGATGCGGAACAACGCCAAGAACGGCGTCGCGAACCGTGCCGCCCACAAGATACGGGTCTGCAGCGGGGATGTCGCGAACGAGCTTAAATAACAGTCCGAGTGGAGCGGTATCTGCGATATACGCACCAACTCTACGGTGCGCCGGCATTGCCCTGGTTGAATACCAAAGAGAGTCCATGCCGATATTGTAACATGGGCAATTCGGAACGCCGAAGACGCATGATACGATTCGTGCATATGCAAACGATTGAATCTGAATGTCCGTTGTGTGGCGGGAAGGAAGTGTGGACCGGTGGAACAGAACAGCGGGGTGATCAAACGTATCGTGAAATGAAATGCACCGACTGCGGATCGGTGGGATTTGAGTGGAAGAAAGAGTGGGAGGGAAATTGAAGAGACCGCGCGAGCGATCCCTTCTCGGGCTCGAACTCGACGCGGTCAGCAGAGGATGATTTCCGTGTATGTCCCATCTCGATTCCTGAAGCAGAGCGTTCTGCCTTCGCGTGTTCCATTGGTGACGGCATGGAGAAGGCCGATGGCGCGGCGTACGGTTTCCGATCGGGAACTCGCGCCGATGAGCTCTCCAGTTTCATCAAGCTTAGCGACGACTAACTGCGTGGCGTCGATTTGAACTCGGACTCGTTCATTGTCGTCTGTATTCATTCTGTGATCTCCCGTTGGGTTGGTGCGCTGTCTATTGCGTAGGGAAGACGAGAATGAAAATACGGGGAAATCACCGAAAAGTAAAGCTATTGTTACCGCAAGCTTGTCTTCAGATGCGAGACAACACCACGTTCGGCGTCGACGATATTGGCTTGCGTGGGGGAGAGATGGGCGAATTCTCGGGTGCCGGTGGCGCGGAATGGGGCGCCAAGAACGAGGGCGTCGAATGGGCGTTGCGCGGAAAGCTGTCCGGCAATCGCGCCCTCATGTGTTTCAAAAAGGATGAGGGCGACTTTTGCGGCAGGAGATGTCATGAGGAGCTCGTCGGCGATATCACGAAGTGCGTCGGCATTCGCTCCGGCGGCAGCAAAATCCTGTGTTGTGATGAGCGTCCACACAAGGCCGATCGATTCGTCGGCCTTCAGGCGAGCAAGTGCTCTGCCCCAAAGGCGGAGCGTTTCCACGGATCGTGTTCGGTACAGATGCTCAACGATCATCTCGCGGTCAGCTTTTTTCTCAATAAGTTTTTGTGCAATTTCGAGCGTCTTTGGTGAAACGTTTGGTGCGCGGAAGCTCTTTGTTTTACTCATCATGCCCGCAAGAAGCGTTGTGGCAACGTCAGGGGTGACGATGGTCGCGTCGATGTGTGTGAAAAGGTTAAAGCAAACCTCGGACACGCTCGTTGCGGTTAAGTCGACGATGTTGATGGTGCCGAAATGTTCATTTTCTGGACCGTGGTCGATAACGACGGTTGGAGTTTTTAGAAAGAAATCGGCGTAGGTTGAGAAAAGTGTGCCAAAGCTTGATCGATCCGGCGTTCCAATTGCGATGACGAGATCGAACCGGTAGTCGTTGCTTGCAATGCGAACGTCGGCTGGTTGCCATGCGCCGGTTTTTGGCGTGATGGTAACAACAAGCGCATTGCCGTCAACGGCGTAGGTGAGACCGTCAACTTTTGCGTGGTCAAGATTCACACGAAGAGTAAGCGCGTTGATGTTTCCAAGATCGCCTGCGACATCGTGGAATGTGGAAAGAAATTTGAGGGCATCGGGCGCTCGTCCGCCGCTGGTGACAATCGGACATGGAAGGCCAAGTGTTTTGCACAATGCAGCAATGCTAAACGCTGCGGTAAAGTCATCGACCGTTGGGTTTTGTCGAAGTATAACAACCGGACGCTTTGCGCGCTTGAGTGCTTCGTGGAATTGCTGGAACAACGCGAGAGACATGCAGAATCTATGCTTGGGTGAGGAGCAAGCCTATCGGCTGCGTGAGGCTCGGTCAAGGATGCACTATTTTGCATGTGGACATTTTTGTAAATCTTCGCTAAGATTCCTTGTCCTCTGCACACTCTCGTGCAAGACAAAGGAGGCCTTTTGGCCAACCCGCTCATTCTTCCCGTTCTGTCTCCCGTTCCGCTCGAGACGCTTCTGCTGCCGATCGATACGCTTCTCGATCGCCTCTCGGCGGAAAAACGCCATCCGCGCAAAAAAATCACTCTGATTGGGAACTTCTGTCGGAAAAACGGTTTCAATTCCGTTTGGACCCTCGCGATCAATTCACGGAAACGCCTTCTCGAGTGCGATGGTTGCGGTGCTCTCATCGCGGATCTCGCCGAAGAGGCTCTCGCGTTGGTTGAGTGCCATCTCGACATGTTCCCGCAGCTTCGTGCGGCCACCGAATTTTGCGCGGCTGAGGTAAGGAAGACGTCGAATCAGGACTGGCCCTCTGATATCGAGGTTCGTATGGCGATCGCGGGAACTGATGACCGAGTGAAGGATAGGCGCTTCGTCGCTACTCTTGCCCGGTACGGTCTTCGTTCCCGTATGTCACCCGACGAGCTGTTCTGCTTCGACCTGAAGCGGGTGAAGAAAGGCACGCCGGCTGGAGAAATTGCGCGCTTCGCTGCGCTGAAGGTTGGGGAGGTGCAGACGGATCCTCGTCCGTTCGGTCTCGACTCGGACGCACATGTTGTGGAGATCCTCTTCTATCTTGCGACCGCGAAGGACCCCATGTCTCCTGCCATGGTACGGGCGCGAAACGATCTGCTCGCTTCGGTGAAATGGAATTTTAACCGTGACGTGCTTAGGCAGATGGGGATCAGCATCCTCGTAGACTGATAATCACGCGCGACTCACGACGACGAGCGGCCCACGGGCCGCTCGTTTCACATTTGGAGTAAGGCAGAGAGAGTCGTGATGGACATTTTTATAAATATTTGCTAAGGTTCCTCGTCCTCCGCACACTCTCGTGCGAGGCAAGGAGGTCTCTTGGCCAAGCTCACGCTCCCGATCCCGTCCCCGGTTCCGCTCGATGTCCTCGGCATGCCGATCGATACGCTCCTCGAGCGTGCCCGGCATGAAGAGTGGTCGTCTGCGCTCGTGACGCGTTTCAAAAACGTGTGCCTCGAGAACCGGATCGAGATGGCTTGGATGCTCGCCTGCTTCAACCGTTCGAATCTCGGTGCCCTGGATGGCGTCGGTCCAAAGATGGTGAATCTCGCAGAGGAGATGCTGCGGTGGGCTGGATGCACGTTCGGTATGTTCAGCGATCTCAATCGCGTCCTGGTCTTCGCGACCATGGACGTGAACCGGGAAGTGATCGCCATGGGGCGCGAGCCTTCGACACAAGGGGTCAATCCTGGGAAGATGTCGAAGTATCTCGTTTCGGAGCTCCCTCACTCGGACCTCAGGGCTACGGTGAACGGGACTCTGGAAAGGTGTGGCCTGCGCATGCTCATGCCGCTCGATGAGCTGTTCATCTACGATCCGTCGCTCGCGGTGCCGGTTGTGCCGAAGGCACTCACGGTGGCGGAGGAGATTGCGGCGTTCATGGCGCTTACTGTTGCCGAGGTGCTCACGCGTGAACTGCCGTCGGCGGTGCTCGTTCCGACCATGACCATGGGGGAACTCGCGCTCTACCTGGCCAGTGTGACGGATGAGATGCGGGAAACGCGAGCTAGTCGAGAGCTCCTCCACAGTGCAGCGAATTCGCGACTCCGCGAGGAGACGCTGCGGGCACTCTGCATCCCTCCGCTGAGGGTCTTCAGTATCTGAACGACGACACGACGGGCGGCCCACGGGCCGCTCGTTTCTGTTATGAAACGACGAACGGCTCGACCTCCTGGGAGGCCGAGCCGTGAGCGAGAGTTACGGAACCGTTTCCCACACATCCCTTTCCGAGTTGTGGTGAATTCCTTTCGGAAGAAGAATGCGGAACGGCTCGACCTCGTTGTGCGTGAGTTTCGCGACATGCTGCCCGTTCGAACCTTCTTCCAAGTACACGGCGTAGCCGATCTTTGGCCTGAGCGGTCCGTACGCGAGGAGTTTCAGTCGAAGCTGCGGTGCGACATTCCCCCCTGGGAAGAAGGGGAGCATGTCGCGAGGCCGACTGACGCGGTCAAAGGCATTCGCGATGCCGTCGTCATCAAGGGTGTCGATGAGCCCCAGTTGCCACGCATTCCGAAGCTGGATGGCCTCGAAGAGTTGGAACAGCGCCCAGCTTCCTGGGTATTTCAGGAGGACGGCGGCATCGAGGAGTTTGTATCGGACCAGCGGCTCATCCTGTGCCGCATATTCCTTGAGGGCGGCGAGCGCCTGGTGTTGCGGATGATGTTTCCCGATGACGTCTGGAGCCGTTGGTAGCACGAGCGCGGCTTTTGTCCGGCTGACTGCTCCGTGAAGCTTCAAGGTGGTTGCTGACGCGAGTTCGCGGCTCATGGATTCTCCTTTTTTGGGATTTGGATGCCCCAAACCCCAGAATTCGGGTTGAAGACGACGGTTGGTGGAATTTCGATGGTGAACGACTCGTTGGCGTTTTCGACGTATATCCGAGATCGGATGGTGTCGACGGAGACGTTCCATCCGCTGTTGCCGTTTTTGAGGCGATCATCGGCCTGCAGGATTGCCTGCCGCGCGTCAGGTGAGACGTTGCCGCGAGGGAAGATGATCTCGCCTCCTGGAGGCGAGCCGACGTGTTCGAAGAGTTCGTGAATCTCCGGCGGGATGTCATTGCGAGTCGGATGACTAAGTCGCCATGCCGCGAGTGATTGTAGCGCCTGGTACAAAGCGATGACTCCGCGTGCGGTGACGGTGTTGAGCCCGCTGATTGCGATCGTTTGATACGATACGCACTCGACATGGCCCATTGCGATCGTTTGCCAGAGTCGATCAAGCTGGTGAAGCGCGGTCGCACGCAATGCATGCCCGTCATGATGATGAACGTCTCCGAGGTGTTCCCGTACTCGATTGAACGCGGCGTCAACGCATTGCGCGATGAGCACATTTTGTAAACGATGCACATTGCCTCCAATGAGTGGCGAAGAAATAGTAAAGTGTTCCGAAGTTTCGTCAAGAAAAACAGAGCGCGGCTCGACTCCCGAAGGAATCGAGCCGCAAGGCTTCAGTGCAGGAAGATCTCCCACACGAACGTCTGAGGATTGAACCGAACGGTCGGCGGAACCGTGTCGATGATTGGCGATGCGTTTCCCGGGAGATCGATCTCGATTCGCGGGTTCGGATGAACGAGGCGGATCGACATCTTGCTCGTTCCTTCCGGCCGATACGTCTGCCCTTGAAGAACGAGGCGCTTCACGGCCGGATGGACGTTGCCGTCGGGGAAGATCGCGGCGTCGTTGGTGCTCGACGCCATCGCGAGATCGAACGCAGCGATGACGTCCGCTTCGGTCGTTTCGCGCGTCAGTTTGTAGCGCCACTCCGCGAAGAGCTGCATGGCGGCGAAGAGGTGATGAACCTTCCGTCCGATTCCGTCAGATTCGACCTGCCGAATGGGAGGGAAGTACGGAATCCCCTTCAGATTCCTGGAGAGCACCTCGAGTCCGGTGAGCGTGTTTTGGATCATGCGATGCCTCGGCGCCCTTCCGCCTCCGGGGGCATTCATGGTGACGATGAGGCTTTCGAACGCACGTTCCTGGGCGCGAAAGAGGTTGTCGGTCGGGGTCTGCGATTCGGGAATGAGCTGCAGGGTCATGATGTCTCCGGGCGTTGTGCCGTCGCTATAGTAAGCCGAAAAATGCAAAAAAGTCAATAAAAACAACCCACGGCCCGACTCTCGAAGAGCGGGCCGTGGCGTGCGTTGTGTTGCGGTGTGCTGAGCCTTTCAGCGAACGACGTCCCAGATCTGCAGTTCCTGGTTGAACCGAACGTTCTCCGGGAGGCGTTCTGCGGTCACGCCGACGCTTCCGGTGATTACGAACATGGTAGGCGATTCGGTCCCGACTCCTTCGACGATCCATCCGGGCAGCCCGTCGTCGAAGAAGGGCGTGTTGAGCATTGCGCGCTGTGCGGCCGGCGACACGTTGTCGCACGTGAAGATGGTGTCGTTGCCGAAGCCTTCATCCCCGATTTCGTTGAATGCCGTCATGACCGCGCGTTCCGTCACATCGGTGCCGGATACGAATCGCCATTCGGCGAGGAGCTGCACGGCGTGGTAGAGGCGCCAGACCTGCCTGCCGATGCCCAGACAATGCATGCTGGGGTCGATCACGTGGTACGGAATTCCCGTCATGCTTTCGTACACGGTGTTGATGTTGATCATCGCTTGGAGCCAGGACATGGCGTGTTGGCTGTCGGTCGGTTCTGCCTCGATCATTTTCTGGATACGGCCGACGGCGGCGATATAGCAGAGGAGGATTGTGTGCGAGGGAAGTTTCACGACGAAGTCTCCAGGTGAGGGTTGTCCCGCCAAAGATTAGCCGAGAACGTCATTTTTTTCAATATTTTCGGAAAACAACCCACGACCAGACTTTTCGACCCAGCTTGCGTCTGACCGGCGCCGCTGAAGGCCGTGATTCGGTTTCATGAGAAGTCTCCGGGTGAGATGCACTCCAGATCACGCCCGTCCTCTTCTATTACCTCAACTTTAAAGATTCCTTCGTTTCCTATAAACTTGCCTCTATCTATGGCAAACGAAATGGCAAAGGCATACGAGGCGAAGCTCGTGGAGGATGGAATTTATGAATCTTGGCTAAGCTCAGGCTATTTTTCGCCAGAGGGCTTGCCAAACATTACCGATTCCACCGAAGCGTTCACTGTGGTGATGCCTCCGCCGAACGTGACGGGTGTGCTTCACCTTGGCCATGCGCTTGAAAACTCCCTCATGGACGCGATGGTTCGGTACCAGCGTTTGTTGGGAAAGAAAGTGCTTCTCGTGCCAGGAACCGATCACGCCGCAATCGCCACACAGGCGCGCGTTGAGAAAAATCTCATGGCTGGTGGAATGAAGAATCCTCGGCAGGAACTTGGCCGCGAAGGATTGCTTGAGAAAATTCGCGAGTTTGCTGAAAGCTCAAAATCCACGATTCTTACACAGGTAAAGAAATTAGGAACCAGTGCAGATTGGAGCCGTTTGGCATACACGTTCGACGACAAGCGGAGCGCTGCGGTGAACGAACTTTTTACACGAATGTATACCGATGGACTCATCTATCGCGGATTCCGCGTAGTGAATTGGTCGGTGAAAGGCCAGTCCACGTGTTCTGACGATGAGATTGAAACCATCGAACGCGAATCCGTTTTATACACGTTCAAGTACAGTAAAGATTTTCCGATCACGATTTCGACAACACGACCGGAAACGAAGGTTGGCGACACTGCCGTTGCCGTTCACCCGACTGATGATCGATACGCAGCGTTTGTTGGAAAGACGTTTGATGTTGAATTTGCGGGGGCAAAGCTCTCGATTAAAGTGATCGCAAGCGATGCAGTTGATCCTTCTTTTGGTACTGGCGCACTTGGCGTGACTCCTGCGCATAGCGCGATCGACTTCGGTATGTACGAAGCGCAGAAGGCAAAGCAGGATCCTATTGAAATCAAACAGGTGATTGGCATGGACGGGAAGATGACTGCAGAAGCAGGAATGCTTGCCGGCATGAATGTTGAGGCGGCGCGCGAATCTGTGGCGACGTGGCTGAATGAACAAGGACTTCTCGAAAAAGAAGAGAAGGTTGTTCAGAACGTCGGAACATCTGATCGGTATGGCGATGTTATTGAGGCTATTCCCATGACGCAGTGGTGGCTGAACGTGAACAAAGAAATTCCAGGTCGCGGAAAAACGTTGCGCGATTTGATGCGTGAAGCCGTGACAACTGGCCTTGGGGGAGATTTGAATCAGAAAGTATCGATTACGCCAGATCGATTCACAAAACTCTATCTCGATCGCGTCGAAAATCTCCGCGATTGGTGTCTTTCGCGCCAGCTTTGGTGGGGTCACCGCATTCCGGCGTGGTATCGAGGGGAAGACGTTGTTGTCGGCGCAAAGCCGGAAGGCGATGATTGGGTTCAAGACGAAGATACGCTCGATACATGGTTCTCGAGCGGATCATGGACGTTCTCGACGCTTGGTTGGCCGGAGCAAACTCCAGATCTCAAGAATTTCCATCCAACGAATTGGATTCAGATGGGATATGAAATTTTGTACTTGTGGTTAATGCGCATGATTCTCATGAGCACGTATGCGCTGAATGAAATTCCATTCAAAGACGCATACATTCACGGGATTCTTCGTGATAAAGACGGAAAGAAATTCTCAAAGTCGTCTGGGAACGGAATCGATCCTATCGAAGTGATTAATGAATACGGTTGCGATGCGCTCCGTATTTCTGTGCTTTCCGGCAACACGCCAGGAAATGATTCGCGATATTACATTGAGAAAGTTGAAGCATCGCGCAACCTTGTGAACAAGTTGTGGAACATTTCGCGATTCATCTTTACGAATGCGAACGGTGCTCATCGCATCGACTCTGTGGAGCCAAAGACGCTCGCCGACAAATGGATCCTTGCGCGGTTTAGTGAGACGGCAAAGAAGGTGAGCTCACTCATCGATCGTTACGACTTCTCGCTCGCGATCGAAGTGTTGCGCGACTTTACCTGGAATGACTTCGCGGATTGGTATTTGGAAATCGCGAAGATCGAAGGCGAGAAGAGCGACGTTCTTCTTTATATTCTCGAACGCTTACTCATTCTTTGGCACCCATTCGCACCATTCGTGACGGAAGAAATTTACAAGAACTTCAACTCCGGAATGATCATCGTCGCAACGTGGCCGGTCGTCGAACACGAATTGTCGTCGGAGGATCGGGTTGCGTTTGAGCAGGTATGTTCTTCGGTAATTGCGATCCGTAATTATCTCTCGGAACATAAAACATTACCGAAGGACGTTGAGTCGATTGTGCTTGTGAATGCTGGTGTTCTTGGTGATATGACGTCAATCATCGGCGGCCTCACGAAAGTGAAGAACGTGCAATCGAGTGATGAGCGTCCGGAATCAGTAACGCCGATTGTGGTTGGTGCGGCGCAGATCTTCGTACAATTACCGGCCGTCGATGCTGCTTCGGAAAAGATTCGAATCGAATCCGAGATTGCTAATGCAACAACGTTCATCGCAGCTCAAGAATCAAAGCTCGCGAATGAGGATTTTGTGAAGCGTGCGCCGGAGAAGGTGATTGCGGGAGAACGGCAAAAACTTGCCGATCTTCAGGAAAAACTTGCTGCGCTTCAAAAAGAGCACGCAGCGCTTGTGTCATAATGGTTTCCATATGAACGTTATTACTGATGAACACAAAATTAATCGATTGCTCACGCGTGGTGTTGCTGCCGTGTATCCAACCGCGGAAAAGTTGCGTGAACTCTTGATGAGCGGCAAGCGATTGCGGCTGTACAACGGCATCGATCCAACTGCGCCGTTCTTGCATATTGGTCACGCAATGCAGCTGCGAAAACTTCGTGAATTCCAAGATCTTGGCCACGAAGTGATTATGTTAATTGGTTCGTTCACGGCAATGATTGGTGACCCGACAGATAAACTTGCGACGCGAAAGCAACTCACCAAAGCTGAGGTGCTTGCGAATGCAGCGACGTACAAAAAACAAGCGTCGAAGATTTTGAAGTTTTCTGGCGACAACGCTGCGAAGATCATGTTTAACGATAAATGGTTGGCAAAGATGAGCTTTGCTGATGTCGTCGAACTCGCGAGCCATTTTACGGTGCAGCAAATGATGGAACGCGACATGTTTGAGAAGCGATCAGCGGAACAGAAGCCAATCTATCTTCACGAATTCTTTTATCCGTTAATGCAGGGGTACGATTCCGTCGCGATGGATGTAGATTTGGAGGTCGGAGGAAACGATCAAACGTTCAACATGCTTGCGGGCCGAACGTTGATGCGAGAAATGAAGCAAAAAGAGAAGTTCGTGCTTGCAATTTCGCTTCTCACCAACAGCGAAGGAAAGAAGATGAGTAAGAGCGAGGGGGGAGTTATTGCGCTGACGGATTCTCCGGAAGATATGTTCGGTAAAATCATGGCGATGGACGACAGCATGATTATTCCGTATTTCACGCTCGCAACTGACCTCAATGACGATGAAATCGCTGCTGTGGAATCTGCGATTGCCGGTGGCATGAACCCGCGCGATGCAAAGATGCACTTAGCCGAGACTGTCGTTGAGATGTACTACAACAAGAGCAAAGCAAAGGCAGCAAAGAAGCATTTCTTGCAGGTGTTTAGCAAGAAAGAAATGCCTGATGTTATTCCGGAGCTTTCTCTGGGCGGTCGAACGTTGACCATCGTTGAGGTGCTCGTTGAGGCTGGATTCGCGCCGTCAAAAGGCGAGGCAAAGCGACTCATTGAGCAGGGTGGCGTCAAGATTGGATCTGAAGTTGTATCTGATCCAATGTTGAACGTTTCTCCTCGTACGAATGAGGTTATTGTTCAGAAGGGCAAGCGATTCTTTGTAAAACTTCTTCCATAATATGACTGCACGAAGTACTGCGAAGAAGGAGGTCTATACCGCCTTAAAAAAGGCGCTTGGGAAAACATTTACGCTTACGGCTGACATGATTGTGACGCCACCAAAGCCCGGCTTTGGCGACTTAAGCTTTCCATGTTTTACCTTGGCAAAAGGTTTAAGCCGGAACCCGGCGGAGATTGCCACAGAACTTGCGGCAAAGATTGGCCCGTCGAAAATGATTAAGAAAATTACGTCGGCTGGACCATACGTAAACTTTACGTTTGATAACGAAGCGTTTGGCGCTCACGTGATTGACGACGTTACAAAATCAAAAAAGCGTTACGGCAGGGGAAAAACCGGTGCAGGAAAGAAAGTACTGGTGGAGTACGCAAACTTAAACACGCATAAAGAAGTCCACGTTGGGCATTTGCGAAATTTCGCGCTTGGCGCAGCGGCAGTGAATATTTTTGCAGCAAATGGATACTCAGCAATTCCCGTGTCATACATTAATGACCTGGGAAGCAACGTCGCGAAATGTTTGTGGGGAATTAAAAAGTTCCACGACGGCGAAGAGCCTGAGGCGGCAAGCCGTTTGAATTTTTTGGGGAGCGTGTACACGGAAGCAACTGCAGCGCTCGAAGGGAATGACGAAGCAAAACAAGAAGTTTCTGCAATTCAAAACGAACTGGAATCTGGCGAAGGGGAGTGGTTTACGCTGTGGAAGAAAACCCAGAAATGGTCGATGGATAACTTGAAGGAAGCGTTTGATGAATTTGGATTGTCGTTTGACCGGATCTATTTGGAGCACGAGATGATTGATGAAACGCACCAAATCGTGAATAAGCTTTTAGTTGAGGGAATTGCAAAGGTTAGTCAGGGCGCAGTGATTGTTGATCTTGAGGCGGAAAAACTTGGAGTAAATTTGTTGCGAAAGTCTGACGGGTCGCTCTTGTATAACGCAAAAGACCTCGCGCTCGCACTCCATAAGGAAGACGATTATCACGCAGATCGTTCAATGATCGTTGTCGATGTTCGTCAGTCGCTTGCCATGAAGCAGCTTGCAGCAACATTAAAGCGCATGGAGTTTTCACGAGAACTTATTCATCTCGGCTTCGAGTTTGTTACGCTTCCTGAGGGCGCAATGAGTTCGCGAAAGGGAAACATTGTTCGATGGTCTGATTTGCGTGACGCAATGGAGAAGCGCATCACCGATGCGACAGTATTGCGTCATCCGGAATGGAAACCAAAGGTTGTTGCAGCGAATGCGAAAGCGTTGGTAATGGCTGCGGTAAAATTTGTGATGCTTCGTCATGATCCGGAACGCCTTATGGTGTTTGACATGGAAGAAGCAATGGCAACGGATGGATTTACTGGTCCGTACATTCTGTACACGATTGCGCGTATTAACAGTTTGCATGAGAAGACGAAAATCGCCTCGTTTCCGTTGGCATCGGCGCTTATCGATCCGCAAGAGGTTCAGCTCTTGCGAAAAGTGTCGGAGTATCCGGATGTTGTGGCGCAGGCTGGAACAGAAATGCGTCCGTCGCTCGTGTGTTTGTATGCCTTTGAACTTGCGCAGATGTTTTCTCGGTACTACGCCGAGGTGCACATGATCGACGAAGAACAGCCGTCGCTTACTGCGGCGCGTCTCGGACTCGCCGATGCTGTGAGCTCAACGTTAACGAATGCGATGGAGCTTCTGAATATCTCCGTTGTGAAGTCGATGTAATCGTGGTACGAAATAATGAACCTATTCGGATTTCGCCATTTGTGACGAGTTTGGGTGCGCGTCGAGGAAAGCTCGCGAGACGTACTTCATGTGTACGTTGAGCGAGTTTCCGATGATGCAAGCCCAAAATCGGCCAAAGGGCAAAGACGACTAATATTTCTCTTATGGCAAAAGGAACAGGTCCAGAAACGATTATCGCGCACGGCGTTCGACTCGAGGGTGATTTGCATGCTGAAGGCGACATCGTCATTGAAGGCGAAGTTCACGGAACAGTAAAAACGAAGGGCGACTTACGCATTGGTGATCAAGCATTTGTTGAGGCGAATATTGAGGCAAGCAATGCTGTTGTCAGCGGGGAAATTCGAGGAAACATTGTGGTACATGGAAAGTTTGAGCTTTTCCCTTCGTCGAAAATGACCGGCGATGTTGTCACGGAAGTGTTGGCAATTGGCCCTGGTGCACAGGTAAATGGCAACATCAGCATGGGTGCAGAGGCACCAAAGGGAAAGAAACGCGCTGAAGCTGCTCTTGAAGAATAATTGTGTATTGCTACGTTTACGACGAAGCGCTGCAAGACCGACGATTTGAGCGAGAGCTCGCTCAAATCGAAACGCGCGTAACGGACTTGGGCATTGCCGGCAAGATTGCTCGCTTGGCCTTGTTTCGTGAACCAATCGAATTGATTCGCGACGAAATTCGCTCTGGAGTAACGACGGTGGTCGCGGTGGGGAATGACATGACGCTTCGTCGCGTGATCGACGCGGTGCAAGACAGAAAAACCGTCGTCGCGTTGCTCCCAGTTGGTCCACAGGGCGGTATGGCAGATTTATTGGGCATGCCAAGCGGCGTTGCGGCATGCGACGTGTTGAGCGCTCGAAATGTTGAGGAGCTCGATGTTGGTGAGGTGAACGGAAAGCGATTCGTGCAATCGGTTCACATTGACGGTACGGACTTTTCAATCCATCACGGAAAACAATACGTCGTTACTCCACTTCGAAAGGCCTCTCTCGAAGTCCGAAACTTCGCCGCGCCTGACGACGCTGGCATGATTAGTCCTGTCGACGGTCGGCTTTCTCTTATCATCCGTCTTCCAAAGTTTTCACTCTTCAAAGGCAAGGCTGACATCGGAATTATCCCTTTTGAAGAAATGTTCATTGCCTGCGAAAAGCAAATCACCGCCACCGTGGACGGTGATCAACTTCAAGGCAAAGATTTCTCCTTCCGTGTAATCCCCAGGGCACTCCGAATGGTTACAGGGAAGGCGAGGAAGTTTTAATGTTTTTTACGTACTCCTTTGAAAAATACACAATCGATGCAGCAAACATTGTGGTTGAGGTAATTGCGGAGAGCATGCAGTACTGGCAGATGGCGTGAATCACGAAGAATTGGAGATAGACGAACCAAGCGGAAAAGAGGAATCCGAAGGTTGTGGCGATGGCAATGAAACGGAGGTATTCCGTTTTTTTTGTTTCGAGAATGATGTACACGGCGAGGAAGATTGCGAGGTAGTAGATGGCGCCGAGGAGGGAAACCGGAACGCCCATGATTTGTGAATATTCGCTTTTGGTAACGAGATCGCAGCCGTGGGTAATGGTGCAGGGAAGGGTGAACTGCGTGTAGTGCTGAATGGCTAAATACGCAGCGTCAAAGAATCCAACGATGCTCACGCCAAGAATGGTGAATGGATACCAGCGAGAGGCTGACATAGATTACTGATTCGATTCTGGACTTGGCGCTGGATTCATTGCGGCATCGATGATGGTCTTGAATGGTTCGAGTCCCTGAGGATTTTTTGTGATTTGTACTCCGTTCAAGAAGAATGTTGGCGTTCCGCTGAGCCTCGATGCGTTTCCACCGTTAATATCGTTTTTGATCTCGTTGATAACCGCGTTACTCGTGAGATCGGTTCGGAATTTCTCCACATCAAGTCCAATGACGGTTGCGTAGTTCAAGAAGGTGTTTGTTGGATCAGTCTCGGTGCTCCACGACTGCTGATTCTGGAATAGCGCGTCGTGCATTTCGAAGAACTTTCCTTGGATACCTGCGGCTTCTGCGGCTTGTGCAGCAATTTGCGCATTCGCATGAAGGGTAACGAGAGGATAGTTGCGGTACACAATCTTGAGCTTGTCGCCGTATGCCTCTTGCAGTCCTTTCATCACCGGGAAATATGCGCCGCAAGCCGGGCACTGGAAATCGCTGTACTCAACGAGGGTTACCGCAGCGTCTTTGCCACCGACGTACCAATCGCTGTCGTTGACGGGAATGCTGAGCGTTTGTGGATCATTTGCGTGATCCTGTGCATTGCCGATCCATGCCATTCCTGCAACCACAACCACGATTCCCGCAAGAATGGTGGCGATGCGCCCAACAAGCCCGAATTTCATATTTGCCATAGTGCAATAAGGGTATCAAAGAACCGGGAAACGAAAAAGAAGCCCTTCATGGCTTCTTCATCGATGGTGGACGCCGGGGGATTCGAACCCTCGACCCTCTCGGTGTAAACGAGATGCTCTAACCAGCTGAGCTAGGCGTCCAAAAGGGGCATCGCCGGGGAATCGTACCTGAAGGCTTGAATCTTTTCAATCTTGAGGTTATGCTTCTGCCCGTTCCTTTGGTGTACCTGCGCGGATGGTGAAATGGTAGACACGCCAGCTTGAGGGGCTGGTGGCCGCAAGGTCGTGGAGGTTCGAGTCCTCTTCCGCGCACCATCAAAATCGAAGCCTAACCGGGCTTCGTTT
The DNA here is from genome assembly GCA_964425965.1 of uncultured Gammaproteobacteria bacterium. GTDB lineage: Bacteria > Patescibacteriota > Patescibacteriia > UBA9934 > UBA9934 > CAIKHN01. Next base: position 24,672 of record CAYROW010000001.1, on the reverse strand, counting down.
TTGTTTATGATAAAATAGAGCATATGTTGCAGCGAATTCTTATTGGCCTCTTCATTACCGCAATGGGGTGGATGATGGTATGGAAAACGCGGTGGTTCGAGGACATGCTTGGCCCGGTTATGTGGGCAGAGCAACATTTGGGGACCACGGCATTTTTTTACAAACTTCTTGGAACGGCGATTGTCATTCTCGGATTTATCGTGACGCTTGATTTGTTCGATATCATCATTGGAAGCTTTATTCGTTCGTTGTTCTAAACCATGGCTGGCTCTGCGCTTCTTGATGCACGCGTGATCCTTGAGATCGCAAATCTTCGCCCCGAACATCGTGTGGCGGATTTTGGTGCTGGAGGAACAGGGCATCTTGTGCTCTCAGCTGCACGAATGCTCGCGGATGGCGGCTTGGTATTCGCGGTAGACATTCATCCAGAAGCGTTGTCAATGTTGCGCGGTCATCGATCCCTTCATTCACTTATTAATCTTTATCCAGTTCGCGGTGACATTGAGCGCCTCGGTGGAGTCGCTGATATTGAACAAGGGTCGCTTGATCGCATTTTTCTTATTAACACCTTGTGGTCCGCGCGGCGTCGCGCGTCTATTGTTGCCGAGGCTCGTCGATTGCTTGCACCAGACGGGCAGATTATTGTCGTTGATTGGGAACCTCATTCGCGTCACGTTCTTGCGCCAAATGCTGCAAACCGCGTTGCTCCGCATGCAATGAGCCGGCTTTTTGCTGAAGGGGGATGTCGGGAATGCGGGAAGTTCCGTGCAAGCCGTGATCACTGGGGGCGTGTTTATTCTCATTGACCAGCGCCGGTAAAATCCCGTACCATCCAGCCCATATGAATTTTCTCTCTCCACTGTGGAATTTGAGCTTTTGGTTCGATCTGACGCCGACACGCATGTCCGCGGCGTTTGAGGCAGGATTTTTCGGATTCTTTGCACTTACGGTTATTGCGGGTTCAGTGATCCGCATGGTGGTTCGTAACGGAACATACGATCGATATCGCGCAATAACCCTCAAGAAGATCGCGTCGTTGTGTTCGGTTTCTGGTGTCGTGGGATTGGTATGGTTCTTCTTCACCTTTGAGGAAATTCAATTTTTTGGCTCTCGCTTCTGGTTCCTTGTGTGGATTCTTGCTGTCGTTGCTGCGGTTGTTGCAATTGTCCGATACGTCAAGAAAGAGGTTCCAGCGTTGCAGTACCGCGAGCAGTCTCGTGCAGACGTGAACAAGTACCTTCCAAAGCGCTCTCGATAGTCGCTATGGTCGATAAGAGGAGGATTTTTGGAAACGCAGCGGAGGCCGACGCCGCTGCGTTTTTGAAATCGAAAACGATGAAGATTATCGACACGCAATACCGAAATCGCTTTGGCGAAATCGACATTATTGCAAAAGATGGCGAGGAATTTGTGATGGTCGAGGTAAAGGCGAGGAATGATCACGAGTTCGGGTATCCTGAAGAATCCGTGACAAAATCGAAACTCCGTAAAATCGCCATCGTCGCCGAACATTTCATGAGCGATCACCCTCAATCCGAATGGCGCATTGACGTCGTTGCGATTGAATACGATCAATCTCCTCCCCGGATCACGCACATTATTGGGGTGGGGTAGATTGCCGGATTTAAAATTTAAATGTTATCAGCTCAGCAATCATAATAATTATTCCAAGCGAGAGTTGAATCATCGGATTTTTTGTTCCAAAGGGACCACCCGGAACAAATAAGACTGAAAGTAGTAGCGCCGGCAACCAGAGGAATAGCCCCGCCCACCATGAGACGAATAGAAAACCGATCCCAAGTTCAAGAAGAAAAGAAATTATAGCCAAAATAAAAACAAAAACTTTTCTATTTTCCGTCTCCCACCATATGGGGGTGTTAAGTGGATTTAGCTCGTTTGATTTTAGCCATGTGCCCTGTACTAACCCGGCTCCGAAACAAAAAAGAATATAGTGGAGGGACATACGGTTTCATTTTTTAATGGTGTCGATGAACTTATTAGAGGTTACATCTTTGATTGTAGCGTATTTCTTGTGCATATAATTATAGTCCGAGATATTGTGGAGAAATGAAATGACAGTGGAAAAAAATCTTGATATGATACAAGGAGTCCCCACGAATTTCATTCTTCATTTTTTGTTTCTATGCTGAACAAAGAAGATGTTCGAGTGCTTCGTGGTATGTTTGGTGAAGTGTTGGGGGCGAATAACCATGTACTCAAACGCGAGATTCGCGATGAGATGCGTGCATTGTTAGTCGTTACTGAAAAGAAGATTATCTCGGAAGTGACTGAGTTCATTGGGGGCCAAATCCTCCCACAAATTGATGAATGCCAACGCGACATCGTTCAATTGAAGATCGTCACGAATATTGCGTAGTCTATCGCGCTGTGCTATCCTATTCTCATGTTGAAACCTGGCCGCAATGCCAGGTTTCACTGCTAAAAAATTGAAGAACAATCGAATATGGCAAGTGCAATCGAGTTAGCAATGCGTCAGATTTGTGACGAGAAGGGTTTGAGCTACGAAAGCGTCATGGCGACAATCGAGTCCGCGTTGGCGGCAGCGTACCGTAAGGATTTTGGCGATAAGTATCACAACCTTGAGGCAAAATTTGATACAGAAACAGGTCTCGCTCGTATTTTCGATGTAAAAACGGTGGTTGCAGACATTACTCCAGAAGAAATGGAAGAAGTGAAGAAACTTGAAGCCGAGGAGTCTGCTCGTCGTGAGGCAATGAAAGCGTTGGGAGACTTTATGCCTCCTGCAGAAACCTCCCCAGAAGAAATTGCGCCAAAGTTCAATCCGAAGACTGACATTATGCTTTCTGACGCGCAGCTCATGAAGATGGGAGCGAAGGTTGGTGATGTTTTGCGTACAGAGCTTCCACAAGCTGTGGAGTTCGGCAGAATGGCAGCGATGACTGCGAAGCAGGTTATTACCCAGAAGCTTCGTGAAGCAGAGCGCGAAATTATTTTTAACGAGTTTAAGGGTGTTGAGGGCGACGTGATTGTGGGAACGGTTCAGCGCCGTGAAGGTCGCATTATTCTCGTTGATATTGGTCGTACTGCAGGAATTGTGAAGCCGGAAGATGCAATGCCAACAGAGCGCTATCGATCCGGTGATCGTTTGAAGTTTTACGTTCGCGAAGTGTCTCTTGGCGCTCGTGGCGCACAGATTTTGCTTTCACGAACGAGCGAAGAACTTGTCCGCAAGTTGTTCATGGTTGAAATTCCGGAAGTTGCTGAGGGAACGGTTGTTATTAAAGCAATCGCACGTGAGGCCGGTGCGCGTACGAAGATTGCGGTTGCATCGACTGATGCAGGAATTGATCCGATCGGCGCGTGTATTGGTCAGCGTGGAAGCCGTATTCAGACCATTACTAGCGAACTTTCTGGTGAGAAAATCGATATCATTCAGTGGAGCGAAAATGCTCGTGAGCTTATTACCCACGCGCTTTCTCCAGCAAAAGTTCTTGAAGTAAACCTTGACGAGACAGAACACGCGGCAATCGTTGTTGTTCCAAGTGATCAGCTTTCGCTTGCGATTGGTCGCGGAGGTCAGAACGTACGTTTGGCTGCAAAGCTGACCGGATGGAAGGTGAACATTCAGGAACGGCAGGCGGACGGCGCTGTTGCTCCAGTTGAGGTTCCTGCCGACGATGCAGTTATTGCCGAGTAATTATGGCATCTTTCTTTTTCACCATTCTTTACCAGCCACTCTATAACTTGCTCGTGTTCATTTACGACATCGCACCATGGGGTGGCCTCGGCCTTTCGATCATCGCCATGACGATTCTTGTGAAAGGAGCCGTGTTGCCGCTGACGTACAAGTCGATGAAGGCGCAGAAGGAGCTTCAAGACATCCAGCCAAAGATTGCGGAGATCAAGGAAAAGTACAAAGACGACAAAGAGACCATGGCAAAGGAACTCATGAGTGTCTACAAGGTCCACAACGTGAATCCGTTCGCGTCATGTTTGCCAACCATCGTGCAGCTCTTCGTCTTCATTGCGTTGTATCGCGCGCTTGCGGCTGGCATTCATACGATTGATCCATCAATCTTGTATGACTTTGTTTCCAATCCTGGAACAATGTCGCCGATCTTCCTCGGTATCGATCTCGGAAAGGTTTCGATCCCTCTTGCGATTCTTTCCGCGGTTTGTCAGTACTTCCAGGCAAAGCAAATGATTACTCGTCGTCCGCCTGCTGCGGTTCGTGGTTCAAGCCCAGCGCTTGACGAAGACATGACCGCAACGATGAACAAGATGATAGTGTATTTGTTGCCGGTCATGATGCTCATTCTCGGTGTTACGACGCTTGTTGGCGGCGTTACGCTCTATATTTTTGTGAGCACCGCATTTACCTACGTGATGTACGCCTTGTTCTTGAGTCCAAAGAAGAGCGCGACAAAGTGAGGTACAATGCCAGCATTATGGCCAAACGTGCTCCGTGGCGCATTCTCGGTATTCTTGCGAGTGGTTTGCTTGGCGTTGGACTTTTGTACACTCTTCTTGCAAAAGAAGGCTGGACGAATGTTTTGCAAAACATGAGTACGTTTGGCGCATGGCCGTTTGTTGGTCTTGTAGGTATCTCAATGTTGAACTTCACGCTGTATAGTCTCCGGTGGACAATTATTCTTCACAGACAGGTAACAGAGAAGAAGCATAAACTTTCCATTTGGAGAATGTACTGGCATCGCATGACGGGGTATGCCGTGGGGTATCTCACGCCACTGAATCAGGCGGGAGGAGAGCCTGTGCGCGTCGCGTTATTGATGGCTGATGGCGTTCCAAGTAGAAGCGCGGTCGCGTCGGCAACGCTTGATATTGCTTTCGAGCTTTGTTCCTACGTGGTGTTTATTGCGCTCGGTGTTATTTTTGCGCTCGTTGAACATCAAGGCGGTGCTGGAACGTTGTGGATTATGGCCGTGGGTCTGGCGATCGCATTTGGTTTATTATTGTCGTTTTTTGCGGCACTTGGACGGGGAAAGCCAATGGCAAAACCGTTATTTCACCGTTTGCGGCTCGATCGCGTGAAACGATTCCGTGGCGTAGAGCACTGGCTTGAAGATACGGAAGATTTAATGCGAGGGTTTTTTGCAGGCGGCGGTTGGGTGGTGTTCGGCATCTCTGCGCTGTCGATGGCGATGGTGGCGTTCCGTGTTGTGGAGACGTTATATATTGCTTGGGGCTTTGGCGTGACGTTGAATTTTGCGCAGGCATTTTTAGCGAGTTCGTTACCGGGGCTCGCGTTAATTCTTCCAGTTCCTGGTGGATTGGGTATTTTCGAAGGTGGGTTTACTGCGGTGTTCGCTGCGCTCGGTGTTCCAATGGATGCGCTTGCATTCGCGTTGATGATTCGACTTCGCGATGCGGTATTTATTCTCTTTGGAGTATTCCACATGATTCGTACGGGATCGGGTTGGGTGCTGAAAAAGGTGAAGTAATGTATGCCGACACCAATCGAACAGTCAGCGTTTCGCGTGTTGGCATATTTCGCGTTTTTTCAGTTTCCGTTGACGGCGTACGAGATTTGGAAATGGTGCGATCTTTCTCAGGCGACGCTTGTTGACATTGAAGACGTGCTCACGTCATCAGTATGGCTTCGGAAGCACGGATGCGTTCAAGAACAGGGCTTCTTTGCGCTTGGAGATACGCGCGCGTGGAGAACAGAGCGCATTTCGCGTGTTGCGGATGCGCTTCGAAAGTCTCGACGCGCGCAGTGGTTTGTGCGTGTAGCGTCGTGGCTTCCGTGGGTAAAAATGGTTGCGGTCTGCAACTCACTTGCGTTTTCGTTTACGAATGAGGAGAGCGACATTGATGTATTCATTGTGACGTCGCGTGGAGGGATTTGGTCGACGCGTCTTCTTCTTGCTGGCGCGCTTGCGCTCCTTCATGCGCGTCCTGGCGAGCGCGGAAAAGATCCAATGTGTTTAAGTTTTTTTGTTGCTGACGATCGGCTCGATTTGTCGTCAGTGAAGATTGGTTCTGATGACCCATATTTCTTGTTTTGGCTTGCGACGCTGTCGCCAATACTTGATCGGGGAAACATTCTTTCAAAGCTTCGTGCGGCAAATGGCTGGATGCGTCCGTCGCTTCCGCATGCACGCCGAGTGGTTCGTGCTCAGGCGTATCGCGTTAATGGAAGATGGATGTTGCCGAATATTGGAGGAATTGAGCGTATTGCTGAGCGTATGCAGCGTGCTCGATTCCCAGCAAACCTTCGTACGATGATGAATACAGATACACGCGTTGTTGTGACGGACGGCATGCTAAAATTTCATCATAATGATCGTCGTTCCGAAATTCTTCAGGCGTATGAATCGTTGCTTTCCCAACTGGATGACGCTGTTTCTGTCGATCGTGATTGTGCTCCTGCCATGGCAAACGCGATGGATGTATAGCGAAGTCGCTATCGCTGGAGGCCATACAGAATTTGGTGTCATGAGCGTGTACGGCACAGAGCTTCTTCTTGCCGTTGCGCTTATTGTCGGGAGTCTCTTTAACCGAAAACGTTTCGCGATTGACCGAAAGCGCCAGCTTCCGATTCGTTTGGTTGCGCTATTAGGTATTGTTGTTGTTCTTGGAACTGTGTTTGCGGATCGCTCGCTTTTTTCGCTTGCAATGGCAACGCATTTCCTGTTCGCTTGCGCGCTCTTTCTTGCGCTCTTGTTTGATCGTGTGAGCGTGAAACATATACTTTTTGCCTTTGTTTTTTCGTTGATTATTCCCTTGGCGCTTGGCGTTAGCCAGGTGCTTGGCGGGTTCTCACCTGCGAATTCTTGGCTTGGACTCGCATTCCGTAACGCCGCCCAACTTGGGGATGCGGTCTTCACCGTCGACGGTGAACGTGTACTTCGGGCATACGGCAGCTTTTCGCATCCAAATGTTTTTGGAGGATTCCTCGGTGTTGGACTTTTTGCATGGTGGGGTGCGATGGCGACTGTTCGTCAGGAGTGGTCGAAGCGAAAACGTTTGGCGGTGACAGCAGTTGGTACGGCGTTACTCGTAGCGGGACTGCTGTTTACCGGTTCACGATCGGCATTCCTTGGCGTACTCGTCGGTCTCGTCCTGGTGTTTGTAGTGAAATCAATTCCATCGATGAACGTTGCACGTCCGGTGTCGGCGGTCCTTGCGACGCTCGCGGTTCTTGGATCGCTCTTTGGATCGTTTTTCTTTACCGATCTTGCTTCAAGTATTCGTGGCGGAGGCGTGAACGAAGAGCGCTCCCTCATTCAGCGCGTTTCACTGTACGAAGATTTTGTACCGTTTATGGCGTCGACGAACATGATCGTCGGTCATGGTATTGGTTCGTACGTTCTATCGATCTCTGACAATCAACCTGGGAAAAATGCATTTGACTATCAGCCGATTCACAACGTGTTTCTCCTGATTCTTGCTGAGATTGGTGTACTTGGTTTGATTACGGCACTTTGTGTTGCAGCGAGTGTTGTGCGGATAAATTTTTCACGATTCCCACGCCATGACGCCTTGTATGCATTTGGAATGGGCAACGTTATATTTATGGTCTGTTTCTTTGATCACTATCTGTGGTCGTCGTGGTCGGGCCTAGCGCTGATTGCATTTGTGTTGGCGATGATGGTGAGAATGGGGGAGAATTCGGCCTGATTCTTGGAAAAGGTTGGGACGGGAAACGGAAAGTCGGAGAGTAGGGGTACTCGATTTGAAACAGGGGGTTTTCTTAACGCAACTCATTTGCATTAAGAAACCGCTGGTCGGTTTTGGCGATCTGCGAGGTGGGCGATAGCGCTGTACACAATTGACGATGATGTATTTTCGAGTTTCAAGCGATTATTTCCAAATTTCCGATTCAGATCGCAACGTGGCGCGAAGTTTAAAAAGGTCAAAAAACGACATGTCCTCTTCAAAAACGAGGATCTCCACCCCCTCCGACTCCCCCTTCGTAAGGGGGAGAGTCTTAGTTTCCGATTCCCGTCACAACCCATCAAAGAATCAGTTTCATTTCCCCCTTTGAAAGGGGGAGGGTATTAAGGTAAGCTAGCGCTCGTTAAGATTTCACATTTTTCTCTATGAAACTTCGCCCACTTGGAGGTCATATCATTGTTGAGCCACAGGAAAGAGAAACAAAAACAGCATCAGGAATTTATCTTCCTGACGCGGGTGAAAAGCGTCAGGGTCGCGGTGTGGTTATTGCCGTCGGACCAGGAAAACTTGAAAAGGGAGAACGCCAGCCGGTCGAAGTGAAGGTTGGTGATGTTGTGGTATTCAAACAGTACGCACCAGACGAGGTTACGCTTGAAAATAAACCATACTTGATTGTTTCAGTTGACGACATTACTGCGGTTATCGAATAACTCTATGGCAAAGAACATTGTTTTCAGTGATGACGCACGAAAGAAAATGAAAGATGGCGCAGATCAGTTAGCAAACGCCGTGAAAGTGACGATGGGCCCCCGCGGACGAACGGTAATCATCGATCGTGGCTTTGGTTCACCGATGGTAACGAAAGATGGCGTTTCTGTTGCAAAGGAAGTCGAACTCGCCGACAAACTTGAGAATCTTGGCGCAACCTTGGTGAAAGAGGCTGCAAGCAAAACAAACGACGTTGCCGGCGATGGAACAACGACAGCTGTGGTTCTTGCGCAGTCGATTATTTCTGAAGGTTTGCGTGTGGTTTCCTCTGGTGTGAATTCTCAAGCGCTTCGTCGGGGAATCGAAAAAGGTGTTGAAGCGATTGTAAAAAAGATTGCAGAGATTTCAACGCCGGTTCACGGGAACGCTATCGAACAGGTTGCGTCCATTTCCGCGAATGATCCAGAGATCGGAAAGATGATCGCGGAAGCGATGAAGAAAGTAAGTGAGAACGGGGTCATTACTGTTGAAGAAGGCCAGTCCTTCGGTATTGAGGTTGATGTTGTTGAAGGAATGCAATTCGACAAGGGATACGTTTCTCCATACATGGTGACGAATTCCGAGCGCATGGAGGCTGTCTATAACGATGTTCCTGTTCTTGTAACAAGCGAGAAAATCAGCAGCATGCAGACGCTCATGCCCATTTTGGAAAAGCTTCTTGGAACAGGCCGTAAGGATCTCGTCATCATCGCAGAAGACGTCGATGGTGAGGCGATGACGGCGCTTGTGTTGAACAAGCTTCGTGGCGCGTTGAATGTGCTTGCAATTAAAGCGCCTGCATACGGCGATCGTCGTAAGGCGATGCTTGAAGACATTGCGATTGTGACTGGTGCGAAGTTCATTGCTCCAGAAACCGGAATGAAATTCGAAACACTCGAATTGGCTGATCTTGGTCATGCGCGCCGCGTTATCTCAACGAAAGACACAACGACAATCGTCGAAGGCGCTGGCGATGCTGCGGCGATCGCGGATCGCGTCGTCAATATTAAGGCACAGCTCGAAAATTCTGACTCCGACTTCGATAAAGAAAAGTTCCGTGAGCGCATGGCAAAGATTTCTGGCGGTGTTGCTGTTATTAAGGTTGGTGCTGCAAGTGAGGTTGAGATGAAAGAGAAGAAGCATCGCATCGAAGATGCAGTTGCTGCAACAAAAGCGGCTATTGAAGAGGGAATCGTTGCCGGTGGTGGCGTGGCGTTGATTCGTGCGAAGGCGGTGCTCGCCGGTCTCGTCGTGAGCGCAGAGGAAAAGATCGGTGTCGATATTTTGAGTCGAGCTGTTGAATCGCCGCTTCGTCAGATTGCCGAGAACGCTGGTCACGAAGGCGCCGTTGTTGTTGAGCGAGTAAAGGGAATGACCGGAAATAACGGATGGGATGCTGCAGAAGATAAAGACGTAGATATGGTTGCGGTCGGCATCATCGACCCTGCGAAAGTCACGCGATCGGCGCTGCAGAACGCGGCGTCAGTTGCCGTAATGATTCTCACGACTGAAGCAGCTATTACCGAGGTGCCAAAGATTGAGAAAGAGAACGCTGGTGGCGCAGGGGGAGGTATGGGAGATATGTACTAAATAGCTATTCTCAGCGCGGTTTGGTATTGTGTGGACATTCTTGATTGCATCGTATGGACAATATGAATGATAACAACGGACAGGGTTCGGCAAAACAGGCAGAGATGGTTTCGCCAGAGAAAAATCCGTCAAACGATCGATTCATTGCGGCGATTGGATATGTTGGTGCGTTGTGCCTTATTCCGCTGATCTTTGCTCGTCACTCGGCATTTGCCCAGGAGCACGCAAAACAGGGATTGGTACTTTCGCTTATCGCGGTGGTCATGAAAGTATTCTCGTCTGGGTTGTGGCGGATTCCGTTTGGAGGATTTCTGACGACGATTGCCGGGTTTGCGGTTTTTGTTGCGGCAGTGATGGGCTTTATTAAGGCGTTACAGGGCGAGCGCTTCGACATTCCATACGTGAGCGACTGGGCACGGAAAATTCACTTCTAAGATTCGCCATGTCGATTCTGGATGACAAATTGAAGAATCTTGAAGAGCGCCATGGCCTTGCGGTTGTGGCGCTTGGGCTTGAGGCGTCTCGAGCTCGGGCTATTGAGCTCGAGGCCGACATGAGTGACCCTGGATTTTGGAGTAATCAGGAAAAGGCGCGGATCGTTGCGCAAGAAGCGTCAGATCTCAAGAAAGAGGTTGAGGCTTGGGACACAATCGGGAAACAGATCGCTGAAGCTCGTGAAATTGTCGCAATGGCGGAGGGAGAAGGATCGGCGGAGGACAAACACGAGGCAGACGGTCTGGTTGCCGATATCGAACAGCGCTTTACTGCCATGGAATTCCAGATGTTATTTTCTGGTGAGTACGACAAGCGCAACGCAATTCTTTCTATTCATGCTGGTGCCGGCGGAACTGATGCGAATGATTGGGTAGCAATGTTGCTGCGCATGTTCATGCGTTTTGCGGAGCGGAAAGGATTTGCCGTCGATATTCTTGATGAATCTCGTGGTGAAGAAGCGGGTTACAAGAGCGTCACGATTGCAGTACGCGGCCGATACGGGTACGGATTCCTTCGGTCAGAAGCTGGCGTGCATCGTCTGGTGCGAATTTCGCCGTTTGATGGTGAGAAGATGCGACATACTACCTTCGCTCTTGTTGAAGTACTTCCAGAGTTTGATGCGATGGATGCAGCGTCTGTCGAACTTGATATGGACGACGTGCGTATTGATACATTCTTGTCGTCTGGGAAGGGCGGACAGTCAGTGAACACGACGTATAGCGCGGTTCGTGTGACGCATTTGCCAACCGGGATTTCGGTGAGCTGTCAGAACGAGCGTTCGCAGTTACAAAACAAAGAAACCGCGTTAAACGTCCTGAAAGCGAAGCTTTTCCAGCTCATGGTGACCGCGCGTGCCGAGAAGCTGTCGGATATTAAGGGCGAACACAAAACTGCCGCCTGGGGCAACCAAATTCGCAGCTACGTCCTCCACCCGTATAAAATGGTGAAGGACCATCGGACGGATGTGGAAACGTCGGATACTGATGGCGTGCTCGACGGTGAGCTCCTTCCGTACATCGAGGCGTATCTTCGGTCTGATGCAGAGAAGCGAAATCAGTAACGGGGTCAGGTCTTGAATCTTGAATAATGAGATATGGCAAAATCACTTGTCACCGGCGGGTCAGGATTTATTGGATCTCATCTTGTTGACGCTCTTGTCGATCGCGGTGACATCGTTACGGTCATTGATTTTGCTGATCCAACGCCAGACCGCAGAAATGCAAAGGCGACGTACATTAATTGCGATATTCGCGATAAAACGCTTGCACAACGTATTGCTGATATCGCGCCAAATGTCGTTTTTCACCTTGCAGCGCATATCGACGACCGTGCATCGGTCCTCGACCCGATAATGAATGCTGATCACAACGAGCTCGGTTCAATCAACGTGTTCGAGGCATCAAAGCGCGCCGGAGTACAGTCTATTGTTTTCGCGTCGAGCTGCGCGGCCTACGGGTTGCAGGACGTTTTACCAATTCGCGAGTCGGCAAAGGCTCGACCACAGACGCCGTACGGAATTTCGAAATTCGCTGCGGAGACGTATCTTGATTCTTACGGCACGCGTTACAACATGCATGTAGTTTCTCTCCGATTTGCGAACGTTTATGGTCCGCGGCAGTATGGAAACAAAGAAGCGGGAGCTATTGCGATCTTTGCGGAAAAATTGCTTCGTGGGGAATCGCCATTTTTGAACGGAGACGGAACAACAACTCGAGATTACGTGTTCGTCCATGATGTTGTCGCTGCGCTTATTGCAGCGTCTGCAAGCACGATGTCTGGTGTGTATAACGTGGGGACTGGACGTGAAGTTTCGACGAAAGCGCTGTTCGACATGGTTGCCGGTGAAGTTGGCACCGATATTCGTCCAACGCCACGGCCTGAAGTTGTTGATGCGGTAGCGCGAATGAGCCTAGATACGTCCGCAGCGCAAAAAGCGATGTTCTGGCAATCGACCGTCCTCATTGAGGACGGTATTCGAGAGACGATCGCATGGTATCGAAAGTTTTTACAGATTTCATGAAAAAATCCTACGGGCAGCATTTCCTTCATGACAAGAACATCATCGCGAAAATCGTTGATGCGGTTTTGGTTGAGCCTGGTGAGCTTTTGATTGAAGTCGGTCCTGGTGCTGGGGCGCTTACGCTCCCCCTCCTTACGAAGGAGGGGGCTGGGGGGAGGTGTACCTTGATCGAGGCCGATCGCGACCTTGTTCCATCCCTTCGCGATCGATTCCCTCAGGCCGAGATTGTTCAGGCCGACGCCGCAATGGTGGACTACGATGCTATTACTCAAGGTCGGCCGTGGGTGTTTGTGAGCAACCTTCCGTATAACGCTGGGAACGCCATTCTCGAGAAAATCTTCACGTCCAAAAATCCGCCACGTCAGCTCGTCGTTATGGTTCAGAAAGAAGTGGGGGAGCGCATGATGGCAAAAGCCGGTGAGATGAGTGTGCTTTCTGTTGCGACGCAGCTGTATTGTGACGTTGAACGGATCTGTATCGTGAAGCCTGGCGCATTTATTCCTCCACCGAAAGTTGATTCGATAGTGCTTCGTTTAACGACGAAGGCTGGGGGAGGCGAACGTGAGGAGATTATTGCTCTTGCAAAAATCGGCTTTGCGCATCGTCGCAAACAGCTTCGCCAGACGCTTGCTCAAGCGAGCGCTGCGGATCTTTCCGCGATCGATGCTGCGATAGGGTTCATCGGTCGCTCAAAAACCGTTCGCCCGCAGGAGTTGAGTACCCAAGATTGGGTAAAGCTTTTTTCAATACTGAATCCGTCCTGAACACCTGTCCGTTCCTGTGCATACACGGGAAGTGTTCACCCCCTCTCAGTGTTATACTTGCCCTACGATATTGCGTATGGCGGAGGGAGAACGAATCATTATCACGCGAAAAAAACCAGTGCTCAGCCGCGAACAAAAAACCGGCTTAGGCATGGTGGTCAGTTTTGGGTCGCTCGCGTTAATTTTTGGTGTGTTCTTTTTGTGGAAGCATGTCGCTGCTCCATTTGTGGTTTCGTACGTTGGACCGAAATTTTTAACGGGCGACGAGAAACAGCAGCAGGAAATGGAGGCATTAAAGCAAAAGGATACCGATGCTGATGGTATCGACGACTACACTGAGCTGTACGTGTATAAGACGAGTCCGTATCTGAAAGATTCTGATAGCGACGGTGCCGAGGATAAAACTGAGGTTATCCAGGGCCAGGATCCGAATTGCGCTCCAACCATGCCGTGTGCAACCGCGGTTGCTGATGTCGTGAACCCGACAACGCTTCAGGGAACATTCATTGAAGAGGTCGCCGATAGCGCTGGGTCGACTCCTGCTCCTGATGCAACGCCGACGACGGTTGATATTGGCGCAACGCTCGCAGCAATGACAACGGATCAAATTCGAACGTTGTTGATTGAATCCGGTGGTGACGCAACGGCAATTAATGCCTTAACCGATGATCAACTCCGTGCCGCCCTCTCCCAGGCTATTACCCAAATGCAAGTAGAAGATGCCACAACGGCAGACGCCTCAGCCTCTGCTTCAACGACGGACACCACGTCGTCTCCTCAAACCACCCAGTAATCGCGTATGACGGACCGCCTCCGAAAATTTGGTGCCACGGTGTTGCTGATGCTCGCGATGTTCGCGTTTTCATCGGCAACATTGTTTGTTCCGAAAACAGCGTATGCGGTTCCAGTGGAATCCACTGCCATTGGCGACGGTCCACGTGTCATGGAGTGGATTTTGAATGCGTTAAAGTATCTTGGCCAAACTGCGCTTGTCGCCTCGGTTTCTACGGCACTTATTAACACGGTAACGTACGCAACCGATCGTTTGGCGTATGACGCTGCGGTGTTTATTGCTTCCGGCGGAAACGGTGGCGATCCGCTTTTTGATAACCGTTCCGCTGAAGAATATTTCTCAGATTACGGTGCGTCAGTCGCCGGTGAGGCGCTCGGTGCAATTGACGACACGGGAATTTTGGGAAATTTCAGTTTGTGTGAACCGAACGCATCAGGCGTGACGCTCGCGTTTAAGTTCGGTATTCAAAGTGCGTTTCATCGACCAAAGCCTGCTTGTGAATGGAACGCGGTGCAAGATAACTGGAATGGATTTTTGAGCGACGTCGCGTCAATGGCAACGGATCCGTTTGGAAAAAACTCGTTAGTCATTACCAAACTCGCCGAAGCATACAACCCAAAGTCGAACGACCTTTCTGTTGGTATTCAGCTGTACAGCGATGTGCTCAACAAGGCGCAGACTGATGCAGCAAATAGCACGCTTCGCGAAATGTTTTCAGGCTTCTTTAAGCCACAAACCGATTTCATTACTGGTCGGGTAGAGACGCCTGCAGAAATTATTCAAAAGCGACTTGATGCAACAATGTCAGCGTCTGATAGCATCCGAAATCAAATCGCCGTTCAGGCGCTTGGAGACAAAGAGGTGTTGTTGCAAATTGCGAAACACGCCGGATCAGTATTCACGAACACGCTCCTCTCAAAGATTACCGAAAAGGTGTACGACGGTTTGTTTGGCGGACTTGATCAGTCTGCGATTGATCCATTTAACATCGATGGCGTTGCAAGTACGAATGCAGAAGACGCTCGACAATCGTTCCGGAGTTTTTTAACCGCAGTTCCACTTTCCGTCGAAAACTACAGTCAGTTGCAAGAGTTCAGCGCGTGTCCATCGTCAGGAAAATCGTTATACAACTGTGTTGCGGATTCGTCGCTCGTGACGGCGGTTTCTCGAGCTGATTCTGGCTCTGCGCTTACCATTGCTGATGCAATCGAACAAGGGCTCTTAAAGAGTTCATGGCCACTTATTCCGTCATCAGACGCTGCTCGAGATCAGGATCCGTTCTGCTACAGCTACGGATATTGTCACGGCAACCTCGTGAAGTTGCGCAAGGCACGTATTATTTCAACAGGTTGGGAATTGGCTGCGGAGTCAAAGGCGAACACAGAAAATAGTCCAGTGACGCTTGGTGAAGTGGTGAACGCATTTACCGATTGTAACGACCAGGGTGAATTAGATGATAGCCATCCATGGTGTCATTTGATTGATCCAGATTGGGTATTGAAATATCCAGAAACGCAATGCAAAGCACAGGTATATGGCGAACAATTGGTTGCGTCAGT
>CAYROW010000001.1:2238-8981 GCA_964425965.1 uncultured Gammaproteobacteria bacterium | reverse complement strand
GCAGGATGTAAAGAACTCGTCGCTCGTGCTGATGGCACGACGCTGAACATGATTGCGAACCCGTCGTTTGAGAAAGACGCGGATAGTGATGGTGTTCCTGATGCCTGGATTTCGTCTGGGTCAGGGGGAACCTATAGCACCGATGGATCATCGATGCTCGATGGTTCTGACGCGGTGAAGGTCTCGGGAACGAGTAGCTATTCGCAAGAGGGAATTGTCCTTACCCAGGGCGCGGAGTACACGTTCTCGTTTTATGCGGCGCAAGTAACAAGCGGCGTATCAACGAATGCGTGGATCTCGCTTGATGCAAGTACAGGGGAGAAGGTTGATTTTACGGGTTTTGCGCTTGATGGCGACTGCGCGATGTACGCAAATACGAACGAACTCGATTTCCTTGCAAGTACGCCAAAAGATACGGACTACGAGCGATTCACATGTACGTTTACCGTGCCAACACTATCAGATCGTTCTGCGGAAATTACTGCAACCGTTGGCGTGATGGGAAACGCATTGTGGTATGACGATATGCAGCTCGAACAGGAGTCGTCGGCATCGAGCTATCACGAAGGCTACAGCAGTAGCACGCTCGATTTGGCATACGTGAAAGTTGCGCCATCGTATTTGGGATGCACTGGCGATAGCGCAACAGATCCTGCGGAATGCGGCAATTACGCGACGGTGTGTTCAGAAAAGAATGTTGGGTGTTCGTTGTACACGCCAACAAATGGCGATCCTTCTATTGCTGGTATTACCGATAGCCTTGATTCGTGTCCGTCGGAATGTGTTGGGTATGACACCTTTAAACAAGAGCCGACACGGTATGAACCTGAAGGAGACTTCCCGGTGTATTTCATTCCAGATACCGCCGATACCTGTCCGGCACAAGCAGTCGGTTGCGATGAATTTACGAACATCACCTCAGAGGAGACGTCGTATTTTACGGACTTGCGTGCATGTCTCACGACCGATCAGGCGGATTCGAATACCACAACATCAGATGCTGCTGCGGTGTTCTACACATGGGAAGGCTCTGACACTGATGGTTACCAGCTGAAGACGTGGAATTTGGTGGAGTCGAGCATGGGATCGACCGCTTACACATATTCCGATAGCGGCGAAACCGATAGCGCGCCAAACGCTGCACCATGTACGAGTTGGACAGCAACAGCAACAGGAATAACCTGTAACGACGACTCGTCAACGGCCGGGAAGCTCGATATGGACAGCGCAAGCTGTGATGAGCATGATGACACTATTAAAAATCCAGACTGCCGTGAATTCTATGATGCAAACGGCGTCATTCACTATCGACTTTGGTCGCAGACAGTAACCGTGAGTGACTCATGTGTGACGTACCGAAAGACGAGTGTTGTTGGCGCTGATACCACAACGCAGCAATCGAACTGTGAAACGTCTGGCGGTTACTTCGATAGCGGAACTGCAGAGTGCCGATATTATGGCTACGCAGATGAGAGCACAACGTGTTCGGAAAAGCAGTCGGGATGCCGCGAATACACCGGTGGTCGCAGTCGTAACAGTCGTCAGGCATTTACGGAATACTTTGAGGACGGCGATTTGACCAACTGGGACGCCGTAAGCGCAACCGACGTGACGCTCTCGAATGAGTCTATTGCAACCGATGGTCATTCGCTGTCGTCGGCTGGGGAATCGGTGTGGACATACGTCGGCGACAACACAACGGAATGTACAACCGACGGCGGCTGTGCGGTTGGTCCAGGAGCCCTTGGTGGAACCTGTACCGTTGCAAACGGCGATCAAACATGCGGAACATTGAGCCAGGAATTGTTTGCAGGAAAAACATACACCGTGTCGTTCTGGGCAAAGGGAACGGGAACCCTCATGGTTGGGTTTGATACGTCCTTGAGTGGAACCGGTGCAATCGATGCATCGTTCTTCAAGACAGCGATCGAACTTGATACCGATTGGAATGAGTATTCTTACGGTCCGCTCGACATGAATAGTACGGACTACCCAAGTTTCGGAAAGGGCGCTTCCGCTCTTGTCTTTACTCCAGGATCGGCCGCTGATGAGTTCTTTATTGACAACGTCGTCTTGCGTGAAGGTGAGGACAATATTGATGTCATTAAGGATTCGTGGGTGACGCCAGCGTCGTGTGATGAAACTGCCGATGGTGTGTCGTCGCCGCAGTACATGTTGGGATGTCAGGAGTACACAGACCAGAATGGTGATGTATCAAACCAAAAGAGTTTCAGTTCGTTGTGTGAGGAATCGCAGGTGGGATGTTCTGCGTACTTCATGACACAAGAATCTGATGCAACAACAGCGTCGGTATACGGCGGAAATTGCGGAACGATCGATGGTTCTGTCGCAACAGAAGCGACGTCGTGCTATTACGCATTGAATAGTGCTGGAACAGCGTACGACACGAGTAGCCAATTCCTCTGCACCATTGGCGTCGGTACTTCGAGCTGTGACTTTAACCTTGATTGGTACGTCCCACCGTCAGCGTTTACCGCGACAGGGTCGCTTTCCCCACATCTTTCGTACGCAGCATCAACCGTTGTGTCGCCGGCGGACAAAGACGTGTTCTTGGTGGTGAATTCTGACGTGGAGTGTTCATCAGATGTTGCAGGATGTATGGAGGTTGGTTTGCCGGTGTTTAGCCAAGACCACACCGCGGTCGACAGTTGGACGAGCACGTACCTCATGAACACGCCAGCAGATTACGCGAGCACCTTGTGTTCAGAAAAAGAATTGTTCTGTAATGCGTGGACGGATAAAAACAATACCGTGCATTACTTTAAGGATCCGCAGAATCAGACGTGTGAGTACCGCACTGATGTCACGGTCGATAACGTGAAATACAGTGGATGGTTCAAGACAGGAACGAATCCAGCTGAACTGTGCGCGACGGATCCAACGACGGGCGAACCTCAATACGTCATTGGTGGCGACACGTCAGGAATTTGGAAGAATGGCGACGCGGACTACAACAACTGGGTTGGAACATGTTTGGCGAAGTACGACAGCTGCTCAGAGTTCCAGGATCTTGCCGACCTGACGCAGAAAGATTTGTACGGCAGCGCAGACGGTACAAGTTACTTCTATTTGAACAATGACTCGCTTGAGGACAACAGCTTGCCAGACAGTCAAAAGTGCAATGGCCAAGTGAGCCAGAAAGAAGGCTGCGGATTGTTCAATGACAGTTCTGAGCCGTCAAAAACCGCAAACATGAGCGCGTCATACGTCGCAAGCAAGCATGCCGACGTCCTGTTTGGCGGTGCACCAAATGGCTTTGCTGACCCAATCGACTGTAGTGATACGTCAACAATTACCACCACAACCGGCGCGAGCGTTGATTTGTGTACGAATCGTTGTACGTATGACGCATCGGCGTACTACGACATTAACGGAAGCACGTCATCGACCATTGAAGACGGTTCATGTTTTGACGATTCCGACTGCCGACCACTTACGAGTGAGTCTGGTGAAACGGTAAACGGAACATGCGAAACGGGTACGCGCTTAGAGAATGATGCAAACATGGTATTGAAAGTGAATCGCGACCGTGAATGCAGTGAGTGGTTGAGTTGCTCTGATGCGCAGACTACTTGGGATGAGCGCACAAATAGCTACAAGACGATCTGTGGCGATATTGGTTTGTGTACGCAATACTCAACGGCGGGTAATGCATCGTTCTGTTCTGCTTGGAAAACTGACGCGCCGGCAACGGTATTGGACGTTGATACCTATGCGCAGCGTGACGTCAGTTGGTATGGCGAGGAATACTCCGGTTATGCAATTCCTGGTCAGTTGCCAGTTGATCAATTAACACAAAAGGACATTTCTGATCCTGATGCAGACACCGGCTCAGATTATCGTCTTGCCTTTGTTGCGGGAGCTTGTGATGAAAACTACGGAGTTTCGTGTTCTGTTGGATATTGTGAGAATACGGGATCGCCGTGTGCATCGACGGCAAGTTGTGGAACAGAAGGTGGTTCATGTCTTATTGGTTCGTGTTACACGGTGTCTACAACGATTTGTGCATCAAGCGCAGACTGTGGATCAACGGAGTCATGTTTGGACGGCGTCTGTGCAAAACAAGGAAACGACGCGGTAATAGAGGACTACAGTGAATATGACAAGAATGCTGCATGCTCAAGCGGTGAAACGTTCTACTCGTCGGTGAACTTTAAAGCAGGAACGTGTATTCGCGATGAATGTGTGTTAACGCCGCAGGGCAGCACGTTTGAGGTTGGTGATTCGGAGGCAAAGAGCTGCCGAGGGTATCCAGAAATTAACTCGCCGTTCCCAACAAGCGTCGTGAGCACGTGGAAGGATTCGTACCTTCTTGGAAGCAGCGATGAAGTGCTTGGGGCTGTCCCTGAGACATATGTGCAGGGCTTCGATAACGCAAAGACATGTGCTCCGGGTGAGAATTGTGATTGTTCTTACGATAAGCTCTCATACGGTTCTGGTACGGTGAAATATTTCAGCAGTGATTCTACTGAACTTCCGCAGACCGAAACGAATGTTGGCGTGTGTGTCGGTGGAGAGAATGACGGAATGTTCTGTTACACCGATGACACAGAAGCGGAAAGCGGTGACTACGTGCATAGCAAGAGTGTTTGTGAGGATGGTGGAGGAACATGTGCGCCAAGAACAAAGATGGATGAAGTCCTTGGTATGGAGGGCTATTGTTTGGAGCGCGATACCTCTACAAATATTCTCGGCGATCGAACAAAGAATGCATGTATCACGTGGTTGCCGGTTGATCAGCTCGCTGGAAGCACTGACTTGTACGGCAAGAACACGAGCGCTGGATATTTCGCGCAAACAGAATATTGTGCAAGCGTTCAGCCGTTTGCGGATATCACGCCAACGAGTGCCTCACATGGTTCTGACTTTACGTTTAGTGGTGGAGCGAAAATGCTCTGCGGCGAAGCGAATGCGATCGACATCCCAAGCGACCAGTGGTGTACAGGGTCGATCTCGTGCCCTCCGGGATATTTCTCGGTTCAAGGACCACGTTCTGAGGGGACCGCTGCATATGACAATACGTATTCTGCGACATGTAATAATGGCGCGGATGCAGATTGTCCGTACGTTTGCGTGCCGGTTGGCGCAACGGATGATGAAGGACATTGTGATGGTGGAGTTGAGCCGGTCGGTATCGCAAAGGACTACCACATTGATACGTATTCCGATGCGGAAGGCTGGAAGTTTGATCGATATTGGATTAAGGATCCATCCGATTTTACGACGTATGCGGATAATGTTCAGGACTGCACGGTAAAGGGTCGCCAGATTGGCGACGGAGCAACTTCGCTTCGCACGTTCGGATCGAACTGGAAGGATTACGCGGTAGTTCCATCAGAAAATGCAACCTACGGAAGTTTGGATGGAAATACAAACCTCTTCATTGGTTGTGCGGAAACTGCAGTGGTGATGGATGCCGTTGATGACAATAATGCCGCTCCTTACACTGACAGACTTCTGAATAAGAGCAATTACGAATCGACTGATGCACCATTTGCGGCGCAGGTTGGAGCAGGATTCGAGAACTTCGCATACAATCCGGATTCTCCACGCACACCATTTGGTCGAACCATCTCGACGGAGTCGCTTGATCGTCCACCGATTGTCGCATCGTGTTACACCACAGAAACTGATTATCTTGGCACCACTGGTCTCAACTATTACGTCTTCTCTGCGCCAAACCTCGACATCTCGAGCACGACGCATGATTCATCGTGTGCATCAGGAAGTGCCGATGATAATAATGGTCAAGAATTCACGAATCCTGAATCTCGTGCGTTCACGGACTTCGCGCTCGGCATTTCTCGACAGAGTGACGGAAAGACCGGAACAACTGTTGGTGGTACAGCGGGATTCGTTTCGACGACTCCAACGTGGACAGATATCGCAACCGGCTCTGCGGATAGTGGATCGGGTTGGGCGGGAATTGTTGCGGATTTCTTTGCGCGAAAGGATTACCGTCGACTGTACTCTGATGGTGTGTATGATTCGTCGACTGGAGGATACGAGTATGCGGAGACTGATTCCACGGGAACGCCGCAAAATACCGACTTCGGTGTAGCGAAATTCACAACAACTACCGGTGGAACTACGTGGGACGATCGTATCGCAAATGGTACTGCGCCGTCGGTGTGGGCAGTTGACTTGAACAATTGTTATAACGATGAATGCGAGGAAGACCAGTCGCATGCCCTTACGGTAAATGATCAAAACGAGGGTGATGTTTCTGGAAGCTCGTTCTATCGTGCATACCTGAAGTTCTACGCTGCTGCGAACAAGAATCAGCTACCACTCCGCCGAATTATCGTCGACTGGGGTGATGGAGCTAATGTCACCGGATCAGCGACGACAGATAACTACTACAAGAACCATCGAGGCTTGCAGGACGGCAAAGAAGTTTCTATCTGTGAGACTGCAACAACAGACTCGACGTACGAATGGGGGATGAACTCTAATAGCTGTGATCCAAATTACTTCAGTTACAATCACATCTACACGTGTAATCCTTCAAAAGTGACGACTGCTTGTGCAGACACCGACGGCGACGGCATTTACGACAACACTCCGTGTACAACAAATCCTGGCGTGTCATGTACTTACCGCCCTCGCGTCCACGTCCGCGACAACTGGGGCTTCTGCGCCGGAACCTGTGACGCAACAAGTGCTTCGTACAATGCCGACGGAACCTCAAGCTGCTTTGATAATGATGGGAAGTTTGATGA
>CAYROW010000001.1:0-2138 GCA_964425965.1 uncultured Gammaproteobacteria bacterium | reverse complement strand
ACCGAGTGGCCGGAGTCACACGTCCACCGACCTTCCTCGAACAGGAGGTTCATTTCCACGATCACGGCGTCGTCCGCCGGCATCGAGACGAGCTCGTCCGACGTGACCGTGACGGTCGTCACCGGCGAGATCCAATCCGCGGTTTCCCACGGAGCGTCGAGGCCGCTCGACTGGTACACGGGCAGACCGTTCATCGAGGTGACCTCCGGGTCGTCGCCGACCGTGAAGGTGTAGCTGCCGGGCTTCAGGGCGATGGTCTCGTCCGTGGCTCCGGCGATCTTGCCGTCGATGACGACATTGCTCGCGATCTCGTTGCCGAGAACCGTCGCCTTCACCACGAGGTAGCCGTCCGGCTCCTCGATGGCCGAGTCCGCGGTGTCTCCGGCAGTGTCGCAGGAGTCGCGGCAGTCGTACTCCGGGTCGTACTGCCCGGTGGCGGGGTTGATCCCGCCGCAGGTGGTGCAGTCGGTGCCGGTGTTGTCGCAGCCGACGAGGGTGATGATGGTCACGAGAACGATGAACGGAAGGGGACGGATCATGGGAACCTCCGCCGAAAATCGGCAGTTTGTTGGGGAAACGCTGAAAAACGTGCTGCGTCACTCGACGCCTTGCCCTTACAATATAGCAGAAATTAGCGGAAAAGTAAACCCTCCGTTGTCGATAGGCGCGGAGGGCGGGGAAATGGCTGAAAAAGGGATAAAATCAGCAACGGCGGCCCTTTTGAGCCGCCGTCCGGTGTTCCTGCGCAATTGTGGCGTTTACGCCTTTTGGGCGAGAATTGCCTGAACCGTTTGCACGAGTTCAGCGCGCGGAACCGTGAGCTGTTTGCGTGTTTCCGTATTTCGGACGCCGACCGTTCCTTTCGCTGCATCGTCTGGACCGAAGAACAGCATGACTGGTGCGCGACGGCTCAACCCGAATCCCATCTGCGCTCGAGTGGATGCGTCTTGGTAGTTCATGTTGATCTCTACACGAATCCCTGCGCGGCGAAGATCTGCACTCATTGCGAAGTACTCGGTCATGAGGGTTGGTTCCATCGTGAGGATGAACACGTCGACCGCTGGCTCCGTCGCCTTGACGGCATTGAGCTTCTCGAGCGCTGCGAACAGGCGGTCTACACCAACCGACGCCCCGACGGAAGGAAGTGATTCTCCAGTGAAGCGCGCGACGAGATCGTCGAAGCGCCCGCCGGAGTACACGCTGCCGAACTTCGGGAGATCGAGAAGAATGGTCTCGAACACGGGTCCGGTGTAGTAGCCGAGTCCGCGCGCGATCGACGCATCAATGACCCATTCCGTTTCCGTCATTCCAGCAGACGAGAGGAGTTTTGCAATGCTTTGAAGTTCGCGTACGCCTTCCGCCCCAACTCCTTCGCCGCCAAAGTAGGTCTCGAGTGCCGCGAGACGCTCGGCGTTTGTGATGAGGTTATCGGTAAGCGTCATGAACGCGGAAACGAGTTCGCACCGAGCGTCGTCGAATCCGAACGCCTCTGTTTCGCCTTCTGGGGCGGTTTTCGTCTTCAGTTCGGCGAGTACTCCGCTGATGCCAATCTTGTCGGCTTTATCCATTACGCGCAGAAGCGCTGCAGCGGATTTCGATCCTGCCGCGAATCCGACGCGCTCGGCAAAGCCGTTGAGCACCTTGCGGTTGTTGACCTTGATGAGGAATCGATCGATGCCGAGTTCTCGCATGACGGTTGCCATGCAGAGGATGATTTCTGCATCAGCGGGGCCGGTTTCGGCACCAATGATGTCGGCGTCGAACTGCATGAACTCGCAGAACCGACCTGCTTGCGCCGATTCTCCGCGGAAGACGTTTCCGAATTCGTAGCGACGGAACGGGAAGACGATGGTTCCGATGTTCTCCGCGACGTATCGAGCGAGAGGAACGGTGAGGTCGAATCGCGCGGTGACGGTTTGATCCTCGTCCGTTGTCAGCCGATCAGTAGAGACGCGCATGTCCCAGAGGCGGTTTTCGGTTGGTTTTCCGCCGGTGAGCACCATGCGACGTTGGCCGATCGACGTCTGAAGCGGTACGAAACCGAACCGTCGCAGGACGTTCTCGATGACGCGAAGCATGCCCTGGCGAGCGAGGACTTGTTCGGGGCTGTAGTCCTTGAATCCGCCCGGCAGTTCCGG